>JAHDBK010000129.1 GCA_020630455.1 Saprospiraceae bacterium | reverse complement strand
TAGAAAGTTCTCGAGTGCTTTGTCTGGACGGGAGTTCGACTCTCCCCAGCTCCACCAAGCGAAAAAACAGATTTCGCTAAAACCGCATAAAACGTTGATTTTGTGCGGTTTTTGTATTTACAGACTTTCAAATTGTATCAAATTGTAGTATATTTAAGGTGTCCTTTTAATTGTCCTATCTTATCCTTGAAAAATAGGACACCTACTTAATCATAAATTTACTACCATGAACAAAAATACTTTTAGCGTTATTTTTTTTACTAAAAAAGCAAAGGAAAACAAAAAGGGAGAAATGCCCATCTATGGACGCATAACAGTCAATGGAGCAAGAGCCGAATTTTCTACTCAAAGACGAATTACGGCAGAAAGATGGAAAGACGGAAAAGTTAAAGGGAAAACCATCGAAAGTAAAGCAATACAAAGTCATTTAGATACCTTAAAAAATCGAATCTTTACACTTCATACTCAATTTGTAAATGAGGGAACAGCCATCACATCCCAAAAACTAAAAGATTCCATCTTTGTAAAAGCAAAAAAAGGAAAGACACTTATCGAAGCCTTTGAGTATTACGAAAACCAACTAAAAGAAACGGGGCAAATTGCCACTATGAAAAAGTACGTAACAATCAAAAGGCATTTGCAGCGATTTATGAAGCACCAATATAATACAGAGGATATTTTATTGAGAGATTTAGAGTATAGTTATATTGAGTTATTTGTCCATTATCTAAAGAGTGTCGCCAATATTAGCCACAATACAGCTAGGCGATATATGAAGCAAATAAAAAGTATCATTTCAATATCTGATAAAAATAATTGGATAGACAAAGACCCGTTTAAACGTTTCACAATGGGAGAAAAACCAATTCAAAGAATAGTTTTAACGGTCAATGAATTAAGAAAAATAGAGAATAAAGAAATTGATAATGAACGATTAAACGAAGTTAAAGACGTTTTTCTTTTTTGCTGCTATACGGGTTTGTCTTACGTTGATGTTGAGAGTTTGACGGCTAAAAATATTCAAACCTTAGAGGGCGACAAACAAATGATATTTACATATAGAACAAAAACCGAAATTAAAGCATCTATTTTTCTTTCTGCTAAAGCAAAAGCAATTTTAGATAAATATAAGTCACACCCTATTTGTGAAGAAAGAAATTGCTTATTGCCTGTAAAGAGCAATCAAAAATATAATGCCTATCTAAAGGAAATTCAAGTTCTTTGTGGGATTGATAAACCATTAACTACTCATGTAGCAAGAAGAACTTACGCCACTATTTTATTAAACAATGGGGTACGCCTTGAAACTGTCCAAAAATCATTAGGACATTCAGACCCCGAACAGACGAAAGAATACGCTAAACTATTAAATATTACAATTGCTGATGAAGTTAGTAAACTTGATGGAATAATATAACAATTATGGAACAAGAAAATTATAGATACAAATACGAGTATAATCAAGAATGGCATGATGAATGGATTATGCAATGCAAGAAAAGATTTTTCAAGTCGATTTTCTAAAGAGCAAAAAGAACATTTTGAAAAACTTTTATTTCCAATAGATATTATCAAGCCTGAACCAAAGCCTGAACCAAAGCCTGAACCAAAGCCTGAACCAAAGCCCGAATCAAAGCCAATCGAATATTATCCACGAATTTTAAAGTATCAAGCAATTCATAAATATATTGCAAACTTATATGATGCAATACACGAGAGAACCCTTGAACCACATCTTAAGGCTCAACTTGATTTAATAAAATGGAAAGAATTAAACCGTTTGTTCTTTCAATACTATTATAATGAATTTCTTGATGATGAATCCAAAAAAATTGTAGAGCCTTTTCTCAAACCAAAAGAATACAACAAAAGATATGACCTTATTTTTTCCTTTCAATTCTTAGAAAAGCCTTATCCAGTTATTGAAAACCCTAGTATTTCAATCTATGATATAGACAAAGCCATTATCCTACAAATGGACACCAACGAGGGAGGCGAAAAATTAGCTTTTTTGGAATATCAATTTAGTATCGTAGAAGATAAAAAGAAACGCTTACGTTCTTGGAAAGCCTATCTTGAAGATTTGCAATACGATTTTTCAAAACCATCTAGTTATAAATTAGGGTTAGAATTTGTCAATGAAAAAATACGAGAGTACAGCCATTTTGGCAACCCTATCAGAACAAACCTATCTCAAATACAAATTGGCATTTTTTACAGGTTACTACAAAAATCAGGATATACCAATGATGAATTTAATCGCATTTTTGAAGTGCTTAGTATTACCCATACCTCAAACAGAAACAACTATCCAACTATTGAAATGCTAAAGCAATCAAGTAAAATCAAAACTAATGATTTAAGAAAAATAAGAACTATAATAAAGAACATGGAAATTAATTTAAAAAAATCATAGGCTATAAACAACTGATATTCAACAATAAACTGTATCAACTGATATAACATAGATATTTCGTGACTTGAATATTTGAGGGAAATTTGAACTATTAAATAACTAAAAATAGTTTGAATTATGAATTTAAAAGAACTGGTCACAAAATCCGACCTTACCAAATTACGCCAAGATATAGCAAATATCTTTGAGCGTATTATCAAAGAAAATTCCACCAATAAAAAAGAATGGCTTAGAACAAATGAAGCCTGTAATTTTTTGGGAGTTGCTGCTAGTACATTGCAGAACTACCGAGCCAAAGGACTACTTGCACCAAAGAAAATAGAAGGAACGCTTTATTATAGCCGTAAAGAATTATCTAACCTTTTTAATCAATAAGCCATGAAATCGAAAAACTCAAAAATCACTTTAGAAGGAATTAAAGAGAATTTTCTAAAATTAGGAGAATCTAAAAATAAAGCATCAAAAGAAAATGTAAGTTTCACTTTCCCTATTGATGCTTTTCCAAAACGTATGCAAGACATCTTAAATAATTTCCAAGAAGCTAGTTTGCTGCCAATGGATTTTTATTGTTTAGCCTTATTGGCTGTTTGTGGTGGTACTATTGGAAATACCTATGTATTACGTTATAAAAGTAGTAGGACATATAGTACCGTTATCTATGCCTGTATAGTTGGCGATTCTTCAATAGGAAAAACACCAGTATTAAAAACGATGCTTAGACCACTTTATAAAATCGAAAAGGGATATAATGCAAACTATAAAGAAGCTGTGCAAGAGTGGGAAGCATTAAAAGAAAGTAGTCCTGATAAGCCAAAACCAGTAAGACAACAAATATTAATAAATGATGCTACGATTGAAGCATTAAATAAAGCACATGACGAAAACCCAAAAGGCTTGTTACTATTTCAAGATGAATTTATAGCATGGTTAAATTCTCAAAATCAATATCGGAAAGGTAGTGATAATGAATTTTGGTTAGCTGCATGGAGTGGAACACCTATTAAAGTAAACAGACTTAATCGTGAAATTTATATTTCAAATCCCTGTATTTCTGTGCTTGGTGGTATTCAACCCAAATTACTAAAGGGATTAGTACGTAATAATAATAAAGACAATGGTTTTTTATACCGTGTTCTTTTTGCTTATCCTGAAAATGCTAAAAAGCCTTATGAAACCGATAAAGAAATAGATGCTTTCATTTATAAAGATTATGTTGATATAATCAAGCAAATACATAATCTAAAAGACAATTTGCCAATTACAACTGAAACATATAATGACTCTTTACAAATCCCTATGAGTAATGAAGCAAAAGATAAATATCGAGAATGGAAAGATGCTTTGACCGATGAAATCAACAAAGTTGGAGACGATAGTATTTCATCATTATTTGGAAAGTTAGAAACGTATTGTTTACGTTTTGCTTTGATATTGGATATTTTAGAAAAAGTATGTGAAGGAACAACCGAAAATTTAGAAGAAACTCCAGTCACTAAAGCAACCATTGAAAAAGCTATGAAGCTAACAGAATACTTCAAAGAATCGGGATTAAGAGTATTAGACAAGATTGACAATATAGACCCTTTGAGTAATATGCCTGAAAATTTCAAAAGATTTTATAAAATGCTGCCAAATGAATTTACAACCAAAGAAGCAGTAGAACTTGGAGAAAATTTTGATATTTCAGAAAGAACTCTAAAACGGAGACTATCAAAAGAAAAAAATCTTTTCACAAGATTAAAACAAGGGTATTACAATAAAGCCATCTTATAGGGTGTCATTTTTGACACATTCGACACTTTTAGTAATAAACTATTAGAAACCAATAGTTTATAATCATTCAATAGTTGGCATTTTATCATTCATAATGCCATAGAATCTATTTTTTAATTCTCTGATAATCAATTTTGTAAACCTTAAAATGACATTATGCCAATAATGCCATACTACTATAACTATGCCTTTTAGATACGTTTTAGATAAATCATCAAAGAAATTTATTTGCCCTCAATGTGGCAAAAAAAGATTTGTAAAATACATTGATACCCACACAAAAAAATACTTGAATGATGGAGTTGGGAAGTGTGACCGCTTGAATAATTGTGCTTTTCATTATCCACCTAAACAGTATTTCCAAGATAATAATATTGAACGTAACACAAAGCGAGATTGGAAAGCACCAACGCCATTAACCCAGCTATCAAAAGCAAATGATTTTAACGTAATACCACAAGAAACACTATTGAATACGATGATGCCTTATGATTTTGAAAAGAACCAGTTTATTAAATATCTGTATGCTCTCTTTTCTACTAATTTGACGAATAAACTGATAGAGCAGTTCTTTTTAGGAACGTATCAAAAATGGGGAGTATATGCTACGGTATTTTGGCAAATAGATAAGAACGGAAAAATCAGAACGGGTAAAATAATGGCTTACGATTCAAAGACAGGTAAACGAATTAAACAGACTGATAAGGCTTTAATTTCATGGTATCATTCTGAATTGAAGTATCAAAAAGTCTTTACTGATTATGACTTAAACCAATGTCTTTTTGGAGAACATCAAATCAAATTTGAACCAAAAGATAAAATCATTGCCATTGTAGAAAGTGAAAAAACAGCTATTTTAATGACGGCATTAAACCCTGAATTTATTTGGGTAGCTTGTGGCAGTCTTACGGGCATCAAAAGAGATACTTTGCTACCTTTTGCACAAAGACAAATTATTTTATTTCCTGACTTGAATGGCTTAAAAATGTGGCAAGAAAAAGCGGAGCAACTACAAGAAAATAGTTTTGATATTTCTGTTTCTGATTACTTGGAAAAAAACGCCACAGAAAAAGAAAAAAATCAAGGCTTAGATTTAGCTGATTTTATGATTGTTCGAGATAAAAATTTTGGTTGGGCATTGACAGAAAAAAGTTATCCTTTTTTTTGGGATTGTTGATTTTTTCGGATTTTAGGGCGTTTTTTGTGTTGTATTTGCCTTTTTTTATGTTTTTTTTTTCTTTTTGAACAAAAAATTATGAAAAAAAGAAAATCTGTAATTCGGAAAAAGATGCAAAAGAATTTTCTTATACTGGATTCTTCTAAAAAAGAGGAAAATAAAAATTAATAGAAAAAGGAAAAGTTCGTAAGCACGTATATCAATTTCTTTTTTTAAAAAAGAAATAACAAGTAAACCTAGTATAACAAAAACAAAAAATAATAACAGTTTATGAGTTTGATAACTGTCTAATTTTGAATATCTATATGTTGAAATATTAAATTCTTTAAATTTTTGAACCATTAAATACATATTAGAATAAGCAATAACTGCCGTAAACCAAAAAGCTAAATAGAATGAAATGAAATGATTATTGTCTGCATTTATGGATGCAATCATTTTGTACTGAAATAGTGTAATAAAAAATGGAATTAGTGTGTCCTTTGTGGTAGGAATCCATCTATATATTCTTGCCCCAATGGTATATTCATTCCAAACTAAAAAAATTGATAAAAGGCATATTACAAAACGAATTTCGCCATTTTTAAGTTGATGAAAATTACTAAAATCAGGCATTTTAGTAATTAAATAGGCAAATAATGCACCTTGAAAAATACTTATCAAGGTTATATAACTGGATTGAAAAGAATCTAAAAGTATGGTACGTATTTCGTGTCTATGTTTGCTCATCTTAATCAGGGTTTAAATTAAAAGACTACTTCAATTTAGCCTGATTTCAGATATTAAGCATTTTGACTATATTAATGCTTGCATTTTTTCTGCAAAGCAAGAAAATATATCGACAAATAAATAATATCAAATGATTACTTTAATATTTTAATAATGATTTGATAGTTAATTCCCTCTTTGCTTTTGAAAATAAGAATCCCTTTTTTCTTATCCATTTTAGAGAGTTTAGAATAAGAAATAAACTGTTGATTTTTTTGCTCATTCATATCGGTACATAGGTGTTTTAGGTTGCTCCATACATCGAGAACAACCCCATCAACTTGAAGTACATAAATACGCCTACCTTTTTGAGCCATTAGGAATTTGAATGTTAAATCAAAACTGAATACATTGTTTAAATATATGCACTTTTGAATTGCTTTATTCTAATATTTAAACGATATTTGCAATATATTACTAAATTTGACGAATAAAAATATTTTGCCAATAAGATAAATTTCAATTATAAGGACATAAGACTTTCATAGATACAAGAAATTGTATTTCAAGACATTTCAACAACTTAAAATCGCCAATTTTAATAAACGTAACGAAATGGATTTGGAATACACCCGAACGGGTGTGTTCTTCTCTATTCAGTTGCGTAGGTGTTTGGCGATACCTTAGTTGTTTGGATTGTAGGAGTTCATGCCCTTTTTATTTCATAACGTATCAAAAATGAACTTATGCAACTCAAATCAAAATTCGCATTACTTACAGTTTTTTTTGTTGGAACACTTTTTTTGACTTCATGTAGTACAACACGTTCAACAATGAAAAGCCAAGATTCTACACTAGCAGCATTTGACAGAGAAGATTATTACGTACTACCACAAGTCGAGGGAAAAGCCAAATCAACTAGAGTTTGGTTTTTATTCATTCCGATAGGCGGAAAAAGTGACGAAAAACTAGAGAAAAAAGCATTTAATAAGGCTATCAAACAACTAGACAAAGCAGACGGATTAATTGATACTAGATACGAGCATAAAAAAATTGTCATTCCATTAATTCTTTTCACTCCTGTTATCAAAAAAACAACTGCCGTTGGTCGTGGTTATCGTTTGAAAACAGATGCAGAAATGAGAAAGAACAATTAAATCAGTCTTAATCAGTCAATTAAACCCTATCAAAATGCAGAAATTAGTATTTATTTCAAGCACCATTTTAAGTTTGTTCTTTTTCTCATGTGGGAGTTCTACAAATGAAATTGAGCAAGAAAAACAGGCACTTATTAATGCCGTAAAAGATAGTTTAGAGCAAGTTTATCAAGCTAAAGAAGTAGCACAAGAACAAGAAAAACAGGAGTTAAAAAAACAGATTTTGCCACAAAACGAATCCGCAGTAAAAGGGCGTTTGTTAGCAAAAGAGGTAAAAGAACGGCTAAACTATGTAAAAATTACTCAATACGAACCTTATCAAAATAGAATATCAAAAAAAGGAGTTGTTGAGGGTACAATTTATAATAGTGCTGTTTTGGCAACTTACAAAGACCCTAAAATTAAAGTATCTTGTTATTCAAAAACTGGAACTTTACTAAATACGTTTTCTAAAACATTTTACGAGTACATCAAGCCACAAAGTAAAATGACCTTTAAGCATAAATTTAAGCTGCCAAAAGGAACAGATAAAATTGATATTAAGATTGAAGATATTAATGTTGGTTGATTTATAACGTTTACTATTGTTTAAATTTGTACTTTTGTAAAAATAAACTAGGATAATACTATGAGGGTTTTAGTTGTTATATAGGCAGCTAAAACCCTTATTTTTTAAACACAAAAAAATGCTTGACCAATCTTTTTCAGCAAAGAACTTTCATAAAATAATTCTAAAGGAAAACAGGAAAGGAAACAACTTAGAAAAAAGGTATTTCTTTGATGACATATTTATTCCTTATAGAGAAAAGCTAAATCCAATTAATGAAAAGCTAAAAAATGCCCTAAAAACTTACAAAGAAGAAAATCCTAGTTCACAAGATTTCGACGAAGATGGCTATAAGAATTTTAAAAAATCATTGAGAGCCTTAAAAAAGGAAATTATCGAAGAAAAAGAAAATAAATTAATTCAAAAATTAGAGGTCATAAGTTCCAATATTCAAGCAGACGATTTTAAAATAGAATTAACGCAAGGCACATTCAATGGAAAAAGTATATATCAAATTGGAGATAATGCTGAACAATATTTTGCTATCAAAAAATTACAAGAAAATTTCCAAAAACTATATGGTGTTAAACAATCAAATAGATTTGAAATAGTAAATCAAGTGCAACGCTTACTTAATGATAAATTCCCTAAAATCATTATAAGAACTGATATAAAAAGTTTTTACGAGAGTATTCCAAATGATAAGCTAATCAATCAACTAAATGCAGATAGTCTTTTGACCCCAAAGTCAAAAGAATTAATTAGAGGAATCATTAGGTCTTATAGTAGGCTTTCAAATAATGGAAATCTTGGGATTCCTAGAGGTATTGGTATAAGTGCTTTTCTGGCTGAATATTACATGAGACGAATTGATGGGTGCATCCCAAATTATCACATCTATCCTGTTTTAGCTAATTTCTTAGACT
>JAHDBK010000625.1 GCA_020630455.1 Saprospiraceae bacterium | reverse complement strand
AAACTTAAAAAAATATGACAGATAAATTAACTTTTGGTAGTGTTTGTTCGGGAATAGAGGCTTCTCAATTAGCTTTTCAACCATTTGGTTTTCAACAATTATGGAGTTCGGAAATAGCTGATTTTCCTTCAAAAGTTTTGGAGCATCATTATCCTTCAATTCCTAATGTTGGAGATATGCTTAATCTACCAAGACTTATTTTAGATGAAAAAGTTCAAGCACCTGACTTACTTTGTGGAGGAACTCCGTGTCAGGCATTTTCTTTAGCAGGGTGGAAGAATGGATTGAGTGATGAAAGAGGGCAACTAACGATAACTTTTATTGATATTGCTAATGCAATTGACGAAATTCGTGCAAAGAAAGATAAAGAGCGTAGCATAATTTTATGGGAAAATGTAGAAGGTGCTTTAAATGATAGAACAAACGCTTTTGGAAATTTTATTGCTGGACTTGCAGGTTTTGAAGATGAACTTAAAGTTAAGAAATGGTCTAAATCTGGATTTCTTAAAGGCAAATTAAGAAATGTTGCTTGGCGAGTACTTGATGCGAAATATTTTGGACTACCACAACAAAGAAAAAGATTGTTTGTACTTGCAGGAGATAAAAATTTTCGACCAGATGAAGTTCTATTTGAGATTGATAACAGAGATATTTCAAAAGTCATCAAAGAAAATAGAAAATCAGTAAAGCAGAATGAAGTGAACTTATTTAGTCTAATACAAGAAAGAGTAGAAGAAAATACGGAGAAAATTTTTTTTAAAGATGGAAGCAAATTTGAGATATTTAGAGAATATACAGATTGTTTATATTCTGCATATGCAACAAAATGGAATGGAAATGCCGCTGCATATAATGGCTCACTTTATATTGCACAAAACGATAGAATAAGGAGATTAATTCCTCTCGAATGTGAAAGATTAATGGGGTTTCCTGATAATTATACCTTAATCAAAGGTAATAGTGATACTAATCGCTACCATGCGGTAGGTAATTCATGGGCTGTTCCTGTGGTTAAATGGATTGGAAAAAAAATTAGTCAATACCAAACTCATGCAGATAAACAAATATCTAGTCTTTGGGGAAAATCACTAAAACCAGTAAAAAATAATCTTAACGCTGAATTATATTTATTAGATAAGGTAAATAGAGTAAATCAATCAGAATATCTCAATAGTTCATTCTCTCCAAATAATCCTATCTATGGTAATTTAAAAGATATTGCTCAATCAATAAATGTCCCTGAAAAGTTTTATATAAGTTCAAAGGGATGTAAAGGAATATTGAGAAGAAAAAAGGAAAGAAATATTAAAATGAATGTCGAGTTAGAAAAGTTAATGATTAAAATTTCAAACCAAAAAGAAGAAAAAAAGGCTGTCGAGAACAATGTGTAAAACGGCAATAAGCCCTAATCGG
>JAHDBK010000128.1 GCA_020630455.1 Saprospiraceae bacterium | reverse complement strand
ACTTGATGGCTGGCATCAGTTTTTCCTCTTAATTGCTTACTAGCATCATATACTCCATTCCATTGTGCAAGGTTGGCTTCATTATTATACATTCCAATTAAACGAGAAGCATCCAAATTATTTCCATCAACTGTTGATTCTATATAATCTTTCATTTCTTGAAGCATATCCAATCGAGCCGTTTGACCACTATAAGATACGTGTTCAAAATTATAAGTACTAGGAATGTCATATTCATTACAATCTTTACAAGATTGGCTGATAAGAATTATTGAGAATATAAAAATTATTTTTTTCATTTAAATAATGACGTTATTTAGATTTAGTCTAATTTAATGCAAAGGTACTTATTGCTACTATTTTATACAATACCTTTTATTTATTAATTTTAATATACCTAATTTTAGGTATCAATATTTAAATACTATGTGCCGATATATTGACTTTATAGGTATATTTACCTATATTTGTACTATGATAGCAGTAATAACGGGAGATATTATTCATTCTCGGAGTTTAAAAAACCAAGGAGAATGGCAAGTTCCATTGAAAAAACTATTAAATGAAATTGGTCGAAGTCCTCAAACTTGGCAAATTTTCAGAGGCGATAGTTTTCAAGTGGAAATCAAACAAGTGGAAAAAGCATTGTATTATGCATTTCGTATAAAAGCTTTGATTAAAAAAATCAAAAGCATTGATGTTCGTATGTCTATTGGTATTGGTACCAAAGACTATACGGGGGATACCGTTATGGAAAGTAACGGTACAGCCTTTATTTTTTCAGGTGAAGAATATGATTTATTAAAAAAACATAGAACCACTATGATTATCAAATCCCCTTGGGCTGCATTCAATAGAGATATGAATGCTTTATTAAAATTATCATTAATCATAATGGATAATTGGAAAACGAACGCGGCAGAATTAGCTGATTTGATGTTGAACAATGAACAAATGAATCAAGTTGAAATAGGTAATGTATTGAGAATTGCTCAATCATCTGTAAGCGAACGCCAAAAAAGAGCTTATATCAATGAAATTATTGAAGTGGAACAATTATTTAGAGAAAAGCTTAAAAATTATTTATAATATAGATAAAAGACATTAGATAAAAGATGCCAATAGGATAAAAAATAAAGAAATTTCTTTATTTTTTGTCTGTAAATCTAAATTCTAATGTCTAAATTCTATTGTCTTATTACTTAAATCTCTATATTTGAGCATTATTATACAAAAACGCATGAAATCATAAGATGATAATACTGGTCAAACTAATATTAGCACATATTTTAGGTGATTTTATTTTACAACCTAATCATTGGGTGAGTGATAAAGAGACTCATAAATATAAATCGAAGTATTTATATTTTCATGTTTTAATTCATGGAATACTGACATTATTATTTTTATGGAAATTTAATATTCAAGGAGTAACAATGGTTGGAATTATCATGATTACTCATTATCTCATTGATTTAATGAAACTCACTCTACAAAAGGAAAATACTAAGAGGATGTGGTTTTTCTTAGATCAATTTTTACATCTATTGGTATTAATGATTTTATTTCTTTTATATGAAGGACTTGATAATATAGCATTTGTTTTAGATAATATGAATGTATATATTACCTATTTAACTGGATTCATTTTTGTGAGTACACCTGCTTCGATTATTATGAAAAATGTCATGATGCAATGGACTCCAATTGCAAAAGAAAGTGCTGTTAATTCATTAGCCAATGCAGGTAAGTATATTGGAATATTAGAAAGAGTATTTGTTTTAGGTTTTATTGTATTTGGCTATCCTCAAGCTATTGGCTTCTTAATTACCGCTAAATCTGTATTTAGATTTGGAGATTTACGAGAATCTAAGAACAGACAGATGACTGAATACGTTTTAATAGGGACTTTGATTAGTTTTGGTATTGCTATTATAACAGGACTGATGTGTAAGTTTTTAGTAGAAACCTATGCTTTTATGTAATAAAGATACTACTATCTTTAGAGTAGTAATTAGAAAATTCCTAATTAAATGAATAAATTTTTAATTATATTCTTATTCTTAATCAACTATCCTTTGTTAGCTCAATCTGATTTGATTTGGCAAAAAGAATTTGGTGGTGATGATGATGATTGGTGCTATGATATGATTTACAGCCATGATGGAAATTATCTAACAATAGGTAAAGCACAATCACTAGATCATGATGTCAGTGAAAATTTTGGATTAGCAGATATTTGGTTAATGGAAGTAAATGCTGATAGTACCTTAGTTAGAGAAAAAAGCTTTGGTGGGACATTAGTAGATGTGGGATTGGGAATTTGTAGAACGAATGATGGAGGATATGCTATTACAGGTTATTCCTATTCTAATGACTTAGATTTAGACGGTTTGAATAGTGGTGATAGAGATATTTTTATTTTAAAGTTAGATGCTAGTTGGAATAAAGAATGGCTCAAAACCTATGGAGGTTCAGCTGGAGAATCTGGCGATTGTATTATTCAAACTAGCGACGGTGGATTCATGGTAACGGGTTATACAAGTTCAACGGATGGTTTGGTTAATAACAATAGTGGACTTTCTGATTATTGGGTATTCAAAACAGACAGTCAAGGAAATCTTGTATGGGAAAAAACATATGGCGGAACTTCTGAAGAACGCTCTAAGAAAATTATTCCAACTCAAGATGGAAATTATGTTATTATAGGAAGCTCAATTTCAGAAGATGGAGATGTGACCAATCCATTTGGTGGATTAGATTTTTGGTTGGTCAAAATAAATAGTCAGGGTAATTTAATATGGCAAAAATCACTGGGAGGCTCGGCTACAGACCAAGGATATGATATCATCGAATTACCCAATGGAGATTTAGTTGTAGTAGGAGAAACACTATCAAATGACGAAATGGTGGAAGGGAATCATGGCTTTACAGATGCTTGGATAGTTAGAATAGATAGTCAAGCCAATTTAATTTGGCAAAATGCTCTAGGAGGTACAGATGTAGATTATTTTTTGAGTGTTAATTATTCAAGTGATAATTATATTTTAGCAACAGGTGCTTCTTTTTCTGATAATGGAGATGTATCTGAAAACTTAGGCCAGTCAGACATTTGGTTGGTAAAACTCAGCTTAGATGGTACTCTAAATTGGCAAACTCCTCTTGGAACCGATTTAAATGAAATCGCTTATAAAGTGATGTCTAATGGTACAGAAATTATAATAGCAGGAGGTATGGAATCTACTTTTCTAAAAGCCTTGCATAATAATACTCAAATATACTTAGGCAAATTAGATCAAATTCTTCCTACTCATGAAGTGTTTAATACTGAAAATCAAATGAGTATATTTCCTAATCCTGTTTCTTCTGTTTTGTCTATCCAATCTCAATCTACTTTAAAAGAACTCAGTCTATACAATCAACTTGGACAATTAATTATTTTTAATAATAATATTAATGAAAATGAATTTGAAATAGATGTTTCTAAACTGCCTCAAGCATTGTATTATTTAGAAATTACTGATAATAATGATAATACAAATGTGTATAAAATCATAAAATAATACCTATTGTATTTGAATCTTAATATTAAAATAATAAAGAATATTCTTTATTATTTAATGTTGGAGTCTAATATCTTTTGTCTTTCTACTTAGTAACCACTACTTTTTAGATTTCTTTCTTTTTTTCTTCTTTTTCTTACTTGGAGCTTCGTTCTCTTTAATTTCTTCTATAGGACCTTCTTCAATAGGTATATCTTCTTTTAAAATATGTATCCATGAGCTGTGATTTTCTGTAATGATATATGAAGATATCATTTCTTTACATTCTATTCTAATATCCTTAAAATAATGATTGTAATAAAGGACATAAAATACAGCACCTAGTGTTGGCATATCTCTTTCTAAATATTGAATTTGAATAGACTTTTCAGTATTAGGCATAAAATACCTGATTTCTTTTTCTTCTAATAATTTTCCTTCTATTAAATCGATGCCTTTTTCATCATATAATAGGAATATTTCAACGCCGTATATGGCTTTTCCATCTCTTTGAAATGCAGGGAAAGCATAATATTCAATTTGATTTTTTTCATTATATCTCACATACCAATTCCAATTAAAGTAAAATAACTCCTTCTCTTTGATATATTTAACTCCTTTATAAACAGCTCTTGCTAATGGATTAATTTTACTAGTGTCCATTTCTTCTTTACTACGACTTACTGTATAGTTTAAGGTGTCAATTTTGTATTGAAAAACAATATTATAATTGTCTTTTTCTATATCATAAGCTCCATAAAATGCATGCCATTGACCTTTCTCATCTTGGTAGCAAAACCATTCTGGACCTAGTTTTTCCATATCTTCAGGCGATTCAGTCATAACAGAATCTGAAGTAACCCATGCTACTTTATCATAGAAACACAGCCAAGATGCAATTTCATTGTATTCATAGAAAGTCTTCATGTTAAAATTTTCAGGTAAAGGATTTTCTTGCGACTTTAATGAAAATGTAAAAAGAAGTGCTATTAGTATAATTTTATAATGCAGTTTCATGATATTGAATAATTTTTTAATATGAATTAATTTACATTTAGATTGATAAAATTACAAAAAAGTTGCATGAGCTGTATTGTTTTTTTATAAATAATTGAATTGTAATCAATTTTTTATAATTAGTTAGCCATTTTAATAAAGAGGATGATGTATTGATGTTTAATGTAAATAATAAAGAATTTTCTTTATTATTAGTTGTTTGTGTATATGAATATCTATAGTCTATTATCTAATAATCTAAGAAAGTCCGTTTTATATAAGCGTTAAAGAAACTATAAAAGGAGAAAGTTGTTTAAAATATTAGTAACTTAGTATTTTAAAGGAAAAATTACTTTTTCCTTCATAATGTCTTTTAATCAATAGATGTTTTACGAAAAGTTTCTTTATAAAAGATAATTTAGTTATAATCAATTTTTTATAATAACATCTAATATAAAAATTAATTATGATTAAACGCCTTGTTTTTGTATGCGTATTCTCAATATTATGGAGCCTTATACTTTTTTCACAAGATAGTGAATTAGGCTCTGAAGTCTATCCATTTAAAAAAGAAATCTCTTTTGATTTAAAACTCCATACCAATGGTTATTTTGCATTAGCATTCAATAAAGGAATTATAAAATCGCCTAAAAGAACTATTTTTTATCAAGCAGAGATAGGAGCCATAAAGCATAGAAAAGAAACCAAGTACGATGAGTTTGGTTCTGTTCCTCAATTATCAACTTCTGGGAGATATATCTATGGAAAACAAAATTCTTTGTATAATCTTAGAGCTGCAATTGGAGAAAAAAGATTTTTTAGTATTAAGCAAAATGATAGGGGCTTAGGATTAGGAATTTCTTATTCAGCTGGAGTCAATCTTGGAATTTTAAAACCATATTTTTTAGAAATAGGATTAAAAGATACAGAAGGCAATGTATTTAGGACAATAACTGCCTATAATGAAGATATTCATTATCAATTTTTAGATGTTTTGAATATTTATGGTGCTGGAGGTTTTAAATACGGTTGGGACGATATATCTTTGCTACCTGGATTGAATGCTAAACTAGGATTACATCTCGATTGGGGGACAGATGATGAATTTATAAAAGGATTAGAATTTGGTTTCATGTTTGATTCATATTTCAAAAAAGTACCAATCATGATTGTAGATGATAATCAAGCAGCGTTTATGAATGTCTATATTTTGCTTCAATTCGGAAAAAGAAGTTAATTAAATTATATATACTCAATACTAAAATGATAGATTTACCGGTAGTCAATAATCAATCGAATAGAAGGGAAAGAAAGCCTGATTGGCTTAGAGTTAAATTACCCATCGGTGAAAAATATAAGAAAGTAAGACATCTTGTCGATACTTATAATTTGCATACGATTTGTCAAAGTGGAAACTGCCCTAACATGGGGGAATGTTGGGGTGAAGGAACAGCCACTTTTATGATTTTAGGCAATGTATGTACCCGTTCTTGTTCTTTTTGTGCAGTAAAAACAGGAAGACCTCCTGAATATGATGAAAATGAACCAGAAAGAGTCGCCGAAGCCATTTATCTAATGGAAGTAAAGCACGCAGTGATTACTTCTGTAAATAGAGATGAATTAAAGGATAGAGGTGCAGAAATTTGGTATCAAACCGTAAGAGCCGTTAAAGAAAAATCTCCAAGTACTACGATAGAAACACTGATTCCAGATGTAAGAGGAAATTGGGACGCTTTGGAACGCATGATTTCAGGTGGACAAGAAGTCGTTTCACATAATATGGAAACGGTAGAAGCACTCTATCGAAAAGTAAGACCTCAAGCAAAATACAAACGTTCTTTAGAGCAATTACAACGCATTAAAGCATTCGGAAAAAGAACTAAAACAGGTATAATGGTCGGTTTAGGTGAAACCGAAGAACAAGTTATTCAAACAATGGATGATTTAAAAGAAATGGGAGTAGATGTATTGACTATTGGACAATACCTTCAACCCACAAGAATGCATTTGGCAGTTGAAGAATTTGTTCATCCAGACCAATTTAAAAAATATGAAGAATTAGGGTTGGCTAAAGGTTTTGATTTCGTTGAAAGTGGTCCTTTAGTTCGTTCTTCTTATCACGCTGAAAGACATTTATAATTTGAGTACAGAGTAGTGAGTATTGAGTACAAAGTATTCTTGCTTAACTGATAACTGTTTACTGATAACTGAACACTGATAACTGAAGATGAAATTTACATACTATTCTCTTATATTTATATTAATAATATTCTTTTCTTGCAATAATAACTCCGCAGAGATAGAAAAACAACCCGAAGAAAAAGAACCAACTCCAACAGTAAATAAAGAAGAAGACACGACACTGTCTAAAGAATTTAATAAGGAGGACTACCAATGGGAAGATGAACATATTGTCATTGATTGGCAACTCTTATCTAAGGTTGATTTTAAAGAAGGTTATATCAGAGATACATTTGCTTGGATTCCTATTTTTCACGACGATATAAAAGTTTTAGAGGGAAGGCCCGTTCAAATTACAGGTTATTTTATCCCTTTTGGAGATGATACGGGGCATTTACATATCATTTCTGCATATCCTAACAGTCAATGCTTTTTCTGTGGAGGAGCAGGTCCAGAATCTGTTATGGATATAAAATCAACTAAAAAATTGACTAAGCTAAAAGTCGATGATAGAATTACCTTTAGAGGGACTTTTAAACTCAATTCTGATGATTTATTTCACCTCAATTATATCCTAGAAGATGCTGTATTAGTTGATAAGAAAAAATAACAAAAAATATTTATTTTTATCACAATTATTAGTAAAATATATCAATATTTATTATATTTGTGTGTCAATATATTTTCATAATAAAACATACTCATTAATCTTATGGGAGTCATAATTTCTCTCTTAAATCACAAAGGTGGGGTTGGAAAAACAACATCAACCATTAATATCGGAGCTGCTTTAGTCGAATTGGACAAAAGAGTTTTATTAGTCGATTTGGATCCTCAAGCTAATTTGACTTTATCATTAGGCATTCCTAGACAACCTTCAACTATTTATGAAGCAGTTAGAGGCGAAGCCGATTTAGCACCTTACAATGTAAAAGAAGGATTGGATGTAATTACTTCAACCTTAGATTTATCAGGTGCTGAAATGGAGTTAATCAATGAAGCTGGAAGAGAATTTATTTTAAGGGAATTATTCGATACCGTAATCGAAGAATATGATTATATCATAATAGATTGCCCTCCTTCTTTAGGTTTATTAACATTAAATGCATTGACTTGTAGCCATTATGTATTCATTCCTTTACAAACTGAGTTTTTAGCATTACAGGGTTTGGTTAAAATCAAACAAGTAATTGATAAGGTGCGTTTCAGATTGAATAAAAAATTACAAATTGGTGGGGTTATTGCTACTATGTATGATGCAAGAAAAGTCCTGAACAGAAATGTTGTTGAATCTATTCATAAATATTTTGGAGATAAAGTATTCAATACCTATATTAGAGATAATGTTGCACTGGCCGAAGCTCCTACAGAAAGAAAAGATATTTTTGCATATAACAAACGCAGTAATGGTGCAGAAGACTACTTGAACTTGGCAAAAGAAATTATTGAGAGAACATCGGCCGTAGAAGCCTAAATTTTAAAAACAGCTTAGAAACAATTATATTTTGGCAAAGAAAAACTTTATAGACGGATTAGATAGCATCTTTGATAGCAACGAGCCATCAAAGGATGAACTAGTAGTTGTCGAAGCTAAAGAAAAGAAAACAAGTCGTAGAAAATCTAAATCTTCTAAAGACTTTACGGCTGATTTAGATACCCTTCTTCAAGAAGCCCTTCAAGAATCGGTTGAAAAACATACCGCAAAACAAAAAACCAAAACACCTGTTGCTAAATCTGAAAAAAGAGATAGAAGAGGACGTATTAAAAGAACACTTAGCGGTTTGGATGCTCTTATTAGACAAACAATGGAAGTTAGCGAAGAAGAGGTCAAAACTTCAGCTTATGAACCTAAAAAGAAAAGATTGACTTTCTCCTTTGATAGAGATAAAATCGAAAAACTCAAAAACATCGCTCGTATGGAAAAATCTTATATTAAAGATATTGTCAATGAAATTGTTTCTGAGTATATTGATGAATATGAAAAAAGTAAAAAATAATTTTTAAATTAATCATTATATAAAAAAAGATAAAGAGTTTTCTTTATAAAATATAAAAAT
>JAHDBK010000127.1 GCA_020630455.1 Saprospiraceae bacterium | reverse complement strand
CAAGTTCTTAATATGTTGGTTTTCATAAAGATTAAAATTTAAACATGCTCTTAGTAAGAATTATTAATAAAATAATATTAAAATCATGGGAAATAATGTAGTAGAAACGGCAAAAAGCGTATTTAAATTTGATGCTCAAAACGCTAAGGTTCAGAAATTTTTCAAGCAATCTCGCAATAACTTTTTAATGAGGTTATATCAGTTAAAAAGTGTGCCTGGAGCATTTTGGTTTAGGCTTAAGGTTGAAAAAATGGACGAGAATGAAGCTACCGTTTCTATACCTTTATCTTGGAGGACAAGAAATCCCTTTGGTTCTATCTATTTTGTAGGTCAAATGGCAGCTGCTGAGTATTCCACTGCATTATTTGTATATTCAAGAATACTATTAGCTGATAATGTAAAGTTCATAGTAAAAGAAGCAAAAGCAGAATTTGTTGGGCGGACTTCTGGTCGTACCTATTTTACTTGTGATGACCCCGATATGATTGATAGTGCAATCCAAAAAGCCATTGAAACAGGAGAGCAACAAACTGTATTATTACCATCAACTGGACGTTTAAAATCAGGTGAAATTGTCAGTAAAGTTTGGATAACATGGACCTTTAAACACAAGAAAAGATAAAGAATGTTCTTTATCTTTTCTTGTAAATTATTTCTTAAAACTTACCTTCCAAAACTATCATAATATCGTTCAGCATGTTGTTCATATCGTTTAATCAAATCGATATTTTGCTTTTCTAAATCGGTTAATTTCGCTCTAATATCTGTATTCATTGGAATATACCAATCTACATAATGATCGAAGAAATACCTCATTTTTCTATTTTTAAAAGAATAGCCATGACGAGCATAAATAGCATTTCTCATTACTTCCAAATCCCCTTTTTTCATATTTTCTACATCTGCTTTGGTCAATTCATCAACAGATGCGTTTTTGGAGCTAGCATCTGCAGTAATAAATTCTGATTCTCCTGTTTTTTCATTATAAGAACCATAAACATCTGCATAATTTATATCTTCAAAATTAAGATTGGCTTGATAATTAAACGGTTTTTTTTCCAAATTATATCCTCTTACAGATACTGCTAGTTTATTGTTGTTTGCTGTCCATATTCCTTTAACTTCATTTTTGGAGGGATAACATTCAAATTCAAAAACACCATCATATTTATCATCTCCAGGTTCGATAGCTTTTACTTTAATTTTGTCCTCTAATATCTCATAGGTTCCTTTGAATGGTCTATCATTTCCAGCCACTACGCTCCTACCCTTCAATTCTGTTTCAGTAACTTCTTCTATTGAAATATTTATTCGATTAGACCACATAGGTTCTTTATTGTTATCATATTCTTTAGCTACAAACATACCTACATAATGTCCAATTAAAGCTTCTTTGTCAAGTGTAATTTCACTTTCGTTTGGACTAGCAGGTTTTTCATCATCTTTGGGTGTAACATTGACATTTTTATCTTCGTCCTTAATTTCTTTTTCTTGTGTATTGGTATTACATGAAAAAATGACGAATGAAATGAATAATAAATAAATGATTCTCATTTTAATTTGATTTTTTAAAATTCAGAAATAGGTCTTAAAGATAATATTAATTTAAGAATTTAGAAACATACTCCAATACTAATCTCAAATCTTATTGTCTTTATATTTATAATAAATATAAATTTCAATAATTAATAAATTAACTACCCAAGACAACCAAGCAACAAGGCGATAGACATCCATTGGTTTGGGTTCAAATAATGCAACGATTATATATTTCCATGCCCTTAAAGTTATGGCTGACATTGTCAAGGCAAAACTTCTCAACATGAATTGATTATGTAATTTTACTTTTTTATTTTTTATATGAATAATTGCCCTTAAAGTAAAATAAAACCACAAAATAGACAATAAACAGAAAGCTAATTGTGATGACCAACCGCCATTGGCGTGATAGCCCATTATCAAACCTGATGGTGCTGAAAATCCAAGTACTACAATTACATATATCCACCCTATAGTCTTGTGTATCTTGGGAAACATTTTCAAAAAATAATCAGAGAATTGAGTAAAAGCAGCTAACAAGACCAGCATTGAAGTATATACATGAATAAAGAAAGCAACTTTATAATAATCCAAGGCCATTTCATCCTGCTTGATTCTCAAAAATGCAACATCAGTATCATAAGGAATATATTGCAAGGTAATATCCATCATTAAATTACCAAAAATGGAGTAAATCAATAAAGCTAAACAGCCAATTATTGCTGGTAATTTAAAATCTCTCACTTGACCTTGAATTAATCTTCAATAGAAGGTGCTTTCCACTTCGTATAGCCAACATCAACTGATTTTGCCTTGCTAATTTCTTGTCCCGAGCGGTTTTTATCATAAATCATTGCAAAGGTCATGATTAGACTCGTACCAATTATTACAAATAATAAAATACCTGAATTAAATCCTTCAAATTGAATAGATTCTGGAATCGCGTTGAATAGTAGAATAGTGATTAATCCCCTAGGAGCAATATAAACTTGAGGGATGATATCACTTCCCATCGTTAATCGCAACATCACAAATCTTATGACATAAATTGAAGCAATAATCAATAAACTTACCATCACTACATTCCAATCAGCAAGTGAACTCAAAACTATAGAAATACCAAATATCACAAAAAAGAAGGTACGCACAACAAATGCTGTTTCTAAAGTAATGATATGAAGTTCTTCATATATGTGCATGGCTTTTTCCAGATTAAGATATTTTCTAAACTTCCCAGGAAAAAACAACTCCATATTGGCTATCATTAAACCAAAAACTAAGATGATAATTAATGGAGATAAATGATATAATTTGGCTACTGAATAGAGCAACATTAATACTGCTATTAATACGAATAATTTGACGTGGCTTTTTATATTTTGAAATATTAAAATTATAGCATAACTGGCTACTAAAGAAATCACAATCGTTAATAAAACACCGCCTATAAATCCAGAAACTCCTCCTCCTTCAGCGTGACCTGTACTTTCATCAACTATATTACCTGTAAGGAAATAAAACATCATAATTCCCAAAATATCAGAAAAAGTACTTTCATAAATATGAAATTCTTTTTTATCATTTCTCAAACCCACTACACTAGGAATAATTATCGCACTAGATAGAATAGAGAGCGGTGTTGCATAAATCCATGCTTGTTGGGTAGGCATTTCTAAAAAGTGTTGTAAAATTAAAGCGGCTATCCAAGTACTGAGCAAGAGCCCCACTAATGCTAATGCGAAGGCAACTAATATAGGAATAGCCTTATCCCTTTCTAATTTGAGTTCCAATGCTGCTTCAAGGACAATCATGATTAATCCTACAATTCCCAATACTTGAAGAATCGGAAAAAAATCTATTTCTGCACCAGCAGCTTTAATACCATAATTAAGTACCACACCCAATACAATCAACATTAAAACGGATGGAATATTGGTTTTTTTAGATAAAATATTAAAGAAATAGGAAATGATTATAATAGCAGAAGCTTCTATAATTAAATTATATGATGAGAAAATATTTCCTGAGCCTAATAATATATTTGATAACATAATTTTGTTATTTTTTAATCATTTTCAATAGTAATGCCTTTAAAATATTTTAAAAAATATTTTAATACTGTCATCTTTTCAATTCCTTTTTTCAAGTAAACCTCAAATTGAGTAGGAATTTCATTTGATGTATTTGAAGGAAACTGATGATTTAAAATAAAAGGACAATTGAATAGTATATTTAAAATTTGATTTTTATTTTTAATACCTTCAACATCTTCAATAGATAATAAAAATCTAACTTTTTCGCCTGTATTAGTTGAATAAATTTGTTGAACTTTTTGAGAATTTAATTCTGAATAAGGAACTAAAAGCCTATTATCTCCAATTTGAAAAATGGCATTAGTTGCTTCTAAATGGACTAATTTTGCTTTTTGATTCGACAATAGATATTCATTACCAATACTATGATGACCTGCAAATTTAATATACTGACCAATCAGCATTTCTTTTATAATTTTTCCGAAAGGAAGAATAAGTAATAGTACAATTATTGCATTGGGAAAAGGACGAATACTTAAAAATACAGCGGTTAAAATAATTACTGAAATAGGGATATATAAATGATTTAGAAAACGATTAATTATTTCTAATCTAAAATCACTAATACGATACAACATTTTTAATATTAAAATTATTAAAAAATATAATAGTATTAATATTAATAATGTACCTATCCAGTCAACACTTGTACTTAATATTAAAAATGCTTCCATATTTTTTATTAATAAACATGACTACTCATCATTTTATGATATTGAAAGAGTACTTCATTTATAACTATAGGATTAATACTTAATAAATTCGTTTGATAATCTCTAATGATTATTTTTTCATTTATCAAGTTTCTAATAATAGGTCTATATGCTTCAAAATTTTCCTGACCTAAAGAACTGATAAGAGCTTGGTCGCTTAATTTTTTATAAATAAAAAATTGTTCTAATAGTAAACCATTTTTATCATTAATATTAAAATTAAAACTTAATTTTTTATAATCAAAAATAACTTTATTATCAATAATTTTTCTAGAATGATGAGTCCAATTTTGTAGTGCTTCACCGATATTTCCATTACTATCTTCAAATACTTCGCTTAATATTACATCTTTTCTATTTGAAGTCAATTCCTGCTCCTCTTTATTCACTAATATTTTTTGAGTAGCGGCATGACGAATATTTATGGCATCTTTAATTTCATCAAAGCCACATAAAGAAACATCAATTCTAGTTAAAAACTCATCTGAAAACTGCAAAAAAGCATCTAATTTTCTTAATAAAACAGGATTAATCGTAACTAAGAATAGCATTTCTTTAGACTTTTTAGAAATGAAATCCTTTAAGTATCTTATATGTTCTAAGAAATCTGTTTCTGGACTGTGCCAAAGTTCTAAATCATCTATCCAAATAAGCGGTTTGGCTCCTGATACATTTTTAGATAATTGTTCTAGAGA
Source organism: Saprospiraceae bacterium (assembly GCA_020630455.1). Classification (GTDB taxonomy): domain Bacteria; phylum Bacteroidota; class Bacteroidia; order Chitinophagales; family Saprospiraceae; genus JAHDCE01. The sequence goes on along the minus strand of JAHDBK010000127.1, from coordinate 3,741 downwards.
TTCTTTTAAATTATTTTCGGTTTTAAACTTTCTTCCAAAACACCTTACTACTGTATTAGGCTCTAATTTGACTGTATTTTTAGGAAAAAATTGATTTGATATTTTATTAGCAAAAGTAGTTTTACCACTGAGTGGATTCCCTTTCACCAATATCGCTACATGAAAACCCTCTTGCCACAAAGCAATAGCTTCCTTAAGCCTATTTTCCTCTTCAAGCCTCGAAATAGTAAATACATCTCCTAAAAAAAGGTGTTTTTGAAATACTTGATCATATATTTCGGTTTCTTTTGTCCACCTTCTTTCATAGATAAAGTTAGCTGTTTTTTCTCTATTCGTTATCTGGTTTCTGATGGTCAGTTTTGACCAAATAGAGCTAAAAAATTCCTTTATTTTTTTAAACCTATTTTGTGAGGCAGTATATATAGTTTGATTACGCCTCAACAATTGGTTCATAGAAGATTGAATATTTAAAGATAAAAAATCTTTGTTATTAAATATCTCAGAAACATAAAATTGAGACATTTTTTCTTCTATTTTTTCTTTTTTATCTTTAAGATTATTTAAAGCATTATTTTGATTATTTAGTAAATCATTTAATACTTTTTTTATATCACTTTTACTCTCTTCAATATTGCTATCAGAAATTAAAGAAAGTTTATTCTTAATATTACTTAATGTAAATTTTCCTTGGGATAAAAGATGAGATAATTGTTCAGAAATTTCATTATACAATGGGAGCACCAATATTTCTAACCAAGAATCTATTTTATTATTAAAATCAATATTTTTTTGGCTGAGGTATCCACCATTATGTCCAACAGTATAAGTCTTAGATTTTGGTAATTGGTTGAACAAGTCTTCTAAAGTAGGTTCGTCTATCGTTTCAGATTGATTAAGTCTAAAAAAATCATCATTTTTTTTCAGGGCATCTTGAACAGCCTTCACCAAATCCTCTTCAACGTTTAATTGTTCTTCTACACTCTGAATATTATTCGTAAGGAGGGATAATGTTTCCGTATTTTTAGATAAATTATCGCCTAATAATTTTTTAACTTGAGCGATAATTTTTTGGATATTGAAGAGTTCTTTTTCTTGTTCTTTTAAGCTTTGACTCTGTTCCAATAAAATATCCAATTGTTTCCAATATACTTCTATTGGATTTTGAACGATTTGAGTGTGTTTTTGAAGTTGTTTAAGATTTTTTGTTGAATTATTATTTAAAATATCGTTGAGAAAATCAATAATATTCTGAGCGACTTCTTTAATAACTGATTTTAATTCCTTTAAAAATATTTTCCATTTTTCGATGTCGAATGGATTCTCAATATTTTTTATTCTTGAAATTTGAATTTCAAGCAATTCATCTCGAATTAGAATACAAAAAGACTTTATTTTTTCGGCTAGACTAGTTGTAGTTTTATAAGATAATTCGAAATCTTCTTCGTTTTCATTATTATTAATATTATGAATAGCAATTTCAGAAGATTCTTTGAATTTTGATATAATTATTTCAATATCATTATATAAATGATTCTCTAGCTCAACAATGGATAAATGTTCTTGAGTATGGGTCTGAACAATCTCATCAAGATGTTCTTTTAAGTCTACTAAACTTGATTTTAAAGTAAGCATAGTGTTAAGATTATTTAAAATCATTTCGCAATATACAAATTGAATATAAAATAGGAGAAATATTACTAATCTTATTTATAAATTTGAGAAAATTTTAATACCAAACGAATAACAAAATCAAATTGACAGACGTTCTTTAATCAAATTCGATATAATTAACAACTTTATTTTAAAATGAACAAATTCAATAAGATTTTGGGAATTGTTTTATCTTTTCAATTCTTAATTTTTTCAATCCTTAATCCTTCAAATTCTCCTTCATATAATGAATCTTCTTGGAAATTAACCAAAGAAGAAGGCGATTTAAAAATTTACAAACGCCTTCCTGACCATTCTAAAATGTATGAAATAAAAATAAATAATGTTCTAAATCATTCCGCTGATAAAATAGTAAGAATGCTAGATGATGTTAACAATTATAGCAAATGGATATATAAATGTTCTGAATCTAAGGTTCTAGATAGAATTAGTGATACAGAAATGGTGTATTATACTCTTGCTGATTTGCCTTCTCCATTTTGGGATAGGGATATTATCTCACATTCAGTATATCGATATGATGCCACATCTGACACACATTATTTCAACTCTGAAGAAAAAGAAGGATATTTAGAAGAAAGAAAAAAAGTAATAAGAGTCCCTAATTATTATTCTTCTTGGAAAATTAAAGAAGTTTCTCCTAACAAATGCGAAGTAGAAAACATTGTGTTTGTTGACCCAGGGGGCAGCATTCCTTCTTGGCTTCAAAATATGGCTGTTACTAAAGGTCCCTATAAATCCATGAAAGGTATGGAAGATTTTCTAGACACTATGGAATAATTGAAAATGCTTCAAAGCGAATCTTTATATTTCAAATATAAAAAATCAAAGCTTCATTGTATTAAAATGGGGCAAGGTGATGAAGTACTCATCGTCTTTCACGGATATGGTGAGAGAGCCAACCATTTTAAAATATTAGCTAAAAAAATAGAACATAAATATACAGTATATTCTTTTGATTTACCGATGCATGGAGAGACCTGGTGGAAAGGAAAAAAGATTGATAGATTGGTATTCAAAACGATTACAGAACAAATATTAAAATTTGAAGGAAAAGACAAATGTTCGCTACTTGGAGTTTCTTTTGGTGCTAGAATAGCACTTTCTATTTTAGAAATGATGAGTGAACAAGTATCAAAAATTTATTTGGTTGCTCCTGATGGCATTTTATCTTCAGGTTGGTATAAAGCGATACATCGAGTACCCAATTCATTCAAAAGACTAGTTTTTAAATTTTTAGCAAATGGAAGTACGGTACGCCTTGCCAAAAAATGGCATAAAAAAGGTTGGCTCAATCACCATAATTATCGATTTATTGAAGTTCATTTATCCAATTATAAAAAAAGAAGAAGATTATTGGTTTATTGGTTATCTTTGCCTTCTCTACAGCCTGATTGGCGACAAGTAAAAAATAAATTAATAGATTATTCAATTCCTCTAAAAGTATTTTTAGCAACGAGGGATGAGGTCATTCCTTCAGCTGCTGGAAGAATAATTAGCGATGATGTAGAACAAGCTGAAATTATTTTCATGAACTCAAATCACCAACAAGCATTTAGAACATTTCTTAGAAAAGCAGAACAATTTTTTTAATGAAACCATTTTTGAACAATAATAATTATTCTATTTATATTAATAATATTAATACTCATCTTAGTGAATGGTTAGCTGATCAAAAATTTAGTAAAATAGCCATCCTAACCGATGAAAACACCCTTGAATATTGTTTACCAATCATAAAAAAAAGTCTTAAAAAAGATTTTCATACAATTACAATTACTTCAGGTGAACAACATAAAAATATAAAGACTTCTCTTTATATTTGGAACAAAATGAATGAATTTCAATTAGATAGACACAGTCTTCTTATTAATCTAGGAGGAGGTGTAATTGGAGATATGGGCGGCTTTTGCGCAGGCACCTATAAAAGAGGAATTTCTTTTATTCAAATTCCTACTACCCTACTCAGTATGGTGGATGCATCTGTTGGCGGCAAATTAGGAATAGACTTGAATGAACATAAAAATATGAGTGGTCTTTTTAAAAACCCCAATGCCGTTTTTATTGATG
>JAHDBK010000126.1 GCA_020630455.1 Saprospiraceae bacterium | reverse complement strand
ACAAGTTCTTAATATGTTGGTTTTCATAAAGATTAAAATTTAAACATGCTCTTAGCTATAATCAATTTTTCGTAATAAGGTCTATTACTCATCAACGATTTTTTCTAAATTAATTTCAATCCCTTCTAAAATTTGAATAGATTTAGACCAATTAAATATTTGCCAATCTTTTCCCCTTTCAGAATACATGACTTTCTTTGAGTCTGTAAAAATCCATATTACTTTTTCAACACCAAACTCTAATAAATCATCTGTTTTTTTATGAAAATAACCTATAGAATCTTTAATATCTTCTAATTCTGCTTTAGTATCAATTTCAATAATAATTTTAGGTGGTATAGTAAGATATTTATTTGATTTCTTGATTTTTTTTAGTTTATCACTTTCAAATATAGCAATATCTGCAGCTCTCCAACTTTTACTTTTAAATTGTAAGCCCACTTCATTAGTTAACACTTGATATTTGCTGTCCAAATTTGATATTAACAAATAAACCAATTTAGTTATTATCAATGATTGTAAATAACTACTCCCCATTAATTCTTCTTTTTGTTTAATCCCTTTTAAATATAATTTATAATCACGATAATAAATCGGCTTGCCATTTATCATTTCATAAATTAAGTCATTTGTTATCTCTTGTATCGCATTTTTCATATTACCAAATATACAAAAATTCTATGAATTTAACAAGATTTCATTTATATAATAATCTATTCTAAAAAATTTTAAGCAGTCAACAAACAAATTAATAATAAAGAATTTTCTTTATCTTTACATACTCATAATATAAAATTCAACTCTTCTATTCAATTGCCTTCCTTCTGAAGTGCCGTTATCAGAAATGGGCAGTGTATCTCCAAATCCTTTAAAATATAATCTAGAAGAATCTATACCTTTTTGAGTCAAAAAATCAACTACGGCTTGAGCTCTTTCTGTAGATAAATTAATATTGTATTTGTGAGTACCTTGATTGTCTGTATGTCCTTGAATTTCAATAATCATTTTTGGATAATCTAATAATACTTGGTAGAGTTTGTTAAGTTCAACATAAGATTGAGGAAGCAATTCGGACTTATCCGTTTCAAAAAATATATTATTTAAAACTACAGACTTCCCTACTTCGTATTCCAAACAACAAATATCATTTTCACTTGGTTCGACATCTATAATGGGTTCAATCTTTTTAACTTTTACATCATCTATATAATAATATCCATAATTATAGGATTTACTATTAGTATGTGTTAAAGTAAGAGAATCTTGAAAAAAGTTGCCAATTAATAAATACTCTGCTGCTTCTGTTGCTGTAAAAGTTCCATGAACTCTATACCACGAACTTTTTGTAGCAGAGATTACTTTTTTATCAACTACTTGAGGGGTTCTTTCAAGTACCTCATCTGTTATATCATTGATTTCTTCCATTGAAAAATACATCCCTAAATTATTATTGAAAATAGATCTTTCTAATGCTAGAGTATAAAACTCCGCTTCGTATTGTTGCCCAATCACTAGTGGTTCTATAAGCTGAATCTGGATGTATTCTCTACAATGTGGTTTTCCTCCTTCACAACCATAGGTGGTAATTCCAGACATGCTTTTTCCTTGGTGTGGCCGTTCAATACCAAAGCCTTTTTGTGTCCAAAAAATAGGTATACGTACTTTGGGATGATATATATCAGGAGAAGCATAAGTTGGAGATGTCCAATATTTCATTAGTCTTGAATAATCCTTACCATTATAAAACCAACCTAAAGGAAAAGATGCAAATTCTTCAAAACTAGAGTTCGGAACTATATTTTCTAAAATAGGAATCTTAGATGTATCTTGTGAATACACTTGACTGAATGTCATAAGACTAAATAATATTATCTTAAAAAAATAATTCATGGCTTTGATTGTAACGAAAGAATTGTATTTTTGGTTTGTCTTTTTATTATTTTAATGATTAGATCTTATAACCAAAAATTGATTATAGCTAAATTGTCTTTTTAATGATATCCTTCGTTATTCCTCTCAAACATAGCTACGACTATGCTTTTCGAGTAATGCCTTGGCTATAATTAAAAATACTAATTTATCTTTCATAAAAAACTTTTCGTAATAAGGTCTATTAAATAAATAAAATAATTTTTAATATAACAATAAAATTAACATGAAATATTATACAATATTTATATTATCAATATTATTGGCATTTTCATGCCAAAAAGATGCTAATAATGATAATAATAATTCTAATAAAAAATCTGATATTCCTTTAGAAGAGCAAATAGCAGCCCATATAGAAAAAGAATTAGCTAGTGGAGAAAAAAACGATACTATTGTTTTAGATTTTAGATTTGGTATGAATAAAATGGATGTGTATCGACATACTAAAGATTTGGCAAATAAAGAAAAAATGTATCGCATCAAAAAAGGTAAAAAAACCTGGGAATATGTTTATGATTTAAGATTAAGAGATGCTGGAAAAATCCGTACTTTTTTTGATGCATATTACTACGAACCTCAAAAAGCGAAAAAAGGAAATGAAGAATTATACAAGGTAGAATGCTTACCTCGAATTGATACCACAAAACACGTTCCATTAGACGTAGTCAAAGAAATTAAAGAAATTTATGAATTAGAGTATGGCAAAGCCGATTTTGTTGTACCTAATCAAGAGGATAAAGATTGTAAATCATACCTTTGGATTAATGGAAATCAACATATTGAGCTAGGATGTGAAGATGACAAAGTATTCATGTATTATATTGATTTAGTAAGAAAAGAAAAGGCAGTAAAAGCTTCAGACTTATAAAATTAATAATTATGGCAAAGAAAATTGGAATTATTGGTTCAGGTAAGTTTGGTACTACTATTGCAAAATTACTATCAGAAAACGTCGATGTTCTTTTGTATAGTAGGAGACAAGAAGTAACAGATGAAATCAACCATCATCATCATCTTTTTGGAATAGCTTTGTCAGAAAGGGTTTTTGGAACGAGCGACAAAGAAGAATTAACCCGTGAGTGTGATTTGATTTTTCCTGTTGTCCCCTCTGCTTTCTTTAGAAAAATGATGAAAGATTTCGCTCCTTATTTAAAACCTCATCATATTTTAATCCACGCAACTAAAGGTTTAGATGTAGGAGATATTGATTTGGAAAAAGTTAAGAGTGGAGAGATTACTCTTTTACCAAAAGATGTAAAGACGATGTCCGAAGTAATAGAAGAAGAAAGTGTTGTGGTAAGAGTGGCCTGTATGTCTGGTCCCAATCTATCTGCTGAAATTTTGGCAGGCGAACCTGCTGCTAGCGTAATTGCTTCTGGTTTTCAAGAAGTAATTGATTTAGGAAAATCCGTATTACAGAGTAATGTATTTAGAGTATATGGCACACGAGATTTGAAAGGTGCTGAATGGGGCGGTGTACTCAAAAATTGCTATGCAATAGCATCGGGTATGATTTTCGGAATGGGCTTTGGATATAATATGAGAGCCGTTTTAATTGCTAGGGCTATATCTGAAATGGTACGTCTAGGACATGCTATGGGTTCTAATAAAAAGGCTTTTTTTGGAATGGCTGGAATTGGCGACTTAATCGCTACCGCATCCGTAAATAAAAGTCGTAATTTCTTTGTAGGAGAACACCTAGGAAAAGGCGAAAAACTAGAAGATGTCTTAGCTAAAATGAAAGAACCCGCTGAAGGAATAAGAACTGTAATTATTGCTAGAGCAATGGCTCGTCATTTCAATTTGTATTTACCTATAGTAGAAATTTTATTTAAAATTCTATATGAAAACATGGACAAACAAGAAGCCCTTATTTATCTCATGAATTACGAATATACTGAAGATGTTGATTTTATTTAAACATTCCCTAAGGGTGACCTATTGCTAAGGCCTCATCTGCTAATTCTTTCATTTTAGAATAATAAGCTGCTGCTTCGTGTTTTACAACAACATTACCGCTAGAATCTAAAAACATCAATGTAGGATAATATTTGATTTCATATAAAGCAGCAATATTTGCTCCATTAGATTCTTCCACATTAATTTTATAATTAATAAAATTCTTATTATAAATATGCCCTAATTCTTTATTTGTAAAGACATCTTCATCCATCATTTTACAAGGCATACACCATGATGCATAAAAATCAACAAATACCAATTTGTTTTCTTCTTTTGCTTTATCTAAAACCGCCATTAGTGTTTTAGATTTTTCAAATTCAAATGCAACAGCATTTCCATTATTGGTATGATTAACTGTGTTTTTATTAGATTTACAAGAAAAAATTGTAAAACTTAATATTGCGATGATATATGTTATTTTTCTCATTTCTCAGTTGTTTTTATATTAATAAAAATTATTTAATTTAGAGTTGATTTTCAACCTTTACCTAAAATTTATCTACTAGAACAAATGTAATAAAGCATTGCTATTTGATTCTTTTGTCCTAGTATTTAAACGCCATTTTTTATATATTGATTTACAATATTTTGTTATTATATTCCTAATGTTTATTAAGAGCATGTTTAAATGTTTTTTATGAAAACGAATTTTCCTACACCTTATTATGCTGTTATTTTTACATCTAAAAGAAGTGAAGAAGACACTAATTCATATCAAAATACAGCTTTTAAAATGAGCAATTTAGCAGTCCAACAAAGTGGATATTTAGGACAAGAGTCCTATAGAAATGAAAACGGAAAAGGAGTTACTATTTCATATTGGCAATCATTAGAAGACATTCAAAAATGGAAAGAGAACATCACACATCAACAAGCACAAAAAAAAGGGAAATCTACTTGGTATGAGGAATACAATATTCAAATTGCTAAAGTAGAAAAAAGCTATTTTTACAAAAAAGGACAAAAATGAATTACTAGCTAATTATAAAGAAAACTCTTTATTTTTATAACAATTCATTAATTTTTAAAACGGTTTTCCAATTTCTTGTAGTTGCACTAGTTTGAAGCTTTTTTTCTATAAAATTATTAGTTAATTTAGATTGGTGATATTTACCTTCACATTGAATATATACATGATTAGAATGGATGTGTATCTTATCTGGAGCATAATCCTTATCCGACAAATTATGAACGAGTTCAGGATTAGGAATTTCTTTTAAAATTGTAAGGTGAAATTGTTTGATGTCAATATTTTCATCAAAAAAGGGATTCTCATTAATAGCCGTATTCCAAGCTTCCATCGTTCTAATGATTACGGGTACATCAAAACCATATTGTGTTGAAATCTCTTGAGCTATTTTATTTTCCATTTCAGCAATATTTGAAGTATCATTGGCTTCAAAAATCACATTTCCACTTTGTATATAGGTAATAATATTATTAAAGCCCAATTTAGAGTAGAGGGCTTTCAAATCAGTCATTAGAATTTTTCGTTTACCTCCAACATTAATCCCTCTTAGGATAGAAATATATTTCGACATTTATTATTAATAATAATGATAAAATAATTTCATACCACCTTTAGGCTGAAAACGTTGCCAATCGTCATGCTCTTGTGCCAAACGGTCACCCAAACAATACAAAACTGAAGGATTAACACCTAATCCGATATGACTTCCTGAAACTTCAATATTTTGTACCGTAGCACTTTCTTCTAATTCTAAACAATGTTGCCAATTCACGACTCCATCTCCTTTAGAGTAAATAGCGGTCGTAGGAACAGGAGGAGGAGTTAAGATATTTTCAACTAATTCATGGTGAACATCCATCGCTTTAGCTCCGTGTAAAAATTCATATAGCCACCTCGCATTATTTTTTTCAAAAATACCTCCAAATGGTGAACCTAAGGTTATCACTTGTCGTACTAATTCTGGTTTTTCTCTAGCAACCTCCCTAGCAAAAACACCTCCTAAACTCCAACCAATAATACTGACTTTACAATTATAAGCTGCTTGAATTTCTTCTAACCTATCCATTAATCTAAAGGCGTATTCAGGTCTACCTAAATTGAAACCTAGGTCCCAAGTCTTAGGAGCGTAGCCCAATTTTTCTAAAAAATTCCTCAATACTACTGTTGAAAAATCATTCGTCATAAAACCAGGTACAACTAATATAGGGTGACCGTCCCCTTTTGGAGCTTTAGTAAGCATTCTTCTAGTCAATGCATAAGCTCCTAAATCCAAAGCCGCCCTTGCTCCTTCAGTAAAGAGCAATAGTTTAGAAGGAGAACCTTTTGGTTTTTCAATATTTGGGGTGTTTAAATAACTTGGGTTGCTTGTCATAATTTAAATGTTTTGGTTTACAATTATTTATAAAAGCAATTTTAAGAGCATTACAATTAAGTATGCTCTAATATTCTTAATTGGTTGTAGCCTGTACGGCTTCTTTTAATTCTTCGTAAGACATTCTTAAAAATTCAGTAAATACTTCCATATCTTCTAGAGCTGCTTTATCGGCAGTAACACTAAGCGAAATATGTCCAGCATAACTAAATATGATAATCATTAGTCCCAATCCGTCCATTGCAGCTCCTAATCCATAAAGGCGTTGCATTTTGTATCCATTCATATATAAAGGAATCGGAGGACCGGGTACGTTAGTAATGATTAAATTAAAAAATGGATTATGCAATTTTGACAATCCCATTCTCAAATATAATCTACCTGCCATAGCCGCGATTTCAGTTGGAACAAATTCCATAATTTGATCGGCGGGTAAGGCTTGGCTATATGTTTTGGACGCTCTGGTATTTTTACGCACCATTTGAAGCCTTTTCAAAGGATTTACTTCATTCGTTGCCAAATCGAATAGCATTGCTGATATACGATTGCCCATATCTCCTTTTTCATCGTCTTTTCTGACAGAAACAGGAGCTAGACCTATTAAATTTTTGAGAGGCAATCGACCATGCTCAATCATATATTTTCTAAGTCCTCCTGCACAAATGGCTAGTAAGGCATCGTTGACAGTAGCACCTTCTACTGCATTTTTTATCAATTTAATATCAGATAATGGAATATCGATTGCTCCAAATATTTTTTTACCAGACATAGGAACATTCATAAAAGTCTTAGGAGCTTCCAATGGTCTAGGACCTAATTTCATTAAGTTCTTACCAATTTCTTTTCTTAATTCTTTTTGTTTTGAACCTGTATCTTTGATGAGGTCAAAAAATTTCTTAGGCTTAGACATTGCCTTGCCATAACTTTCTGTTATTAATTCTGCTATATTAGGTAATTTCTTAGGCTTCCACGGTTTTTTGGGAGGAGGAGGGTTGAAGTTTTCTTCAGTCATGCTCAATATTGTAGCCATGATTTCTACACCTGATTTTCCATCAATAGCTGCGTGGTGAACTTGCACCAAAAAGGCAAAAGCATTTTCAGAAAACTCTTCCATTTGAAGCCCTGTAATAAAAGTAGCTTTCCATAATGGGCGACTTCTATTCAATGGTGGATTATACAAGGTGGCTGCTAATTGAGCCAATTCCTTTCTTCCTCCAGGAGCAGGCAAGGCAACGTGAAAAACGTGGTGCTCTATATCAAAATCTGGGTCATCAACCCAAAATGGAGCTCCCAAATCCAAAGGAACTTCTACCAATCTTTGTCTAAAGATATGTGATAAGTGTAACCTTTCTTCGAAAAAGGTTTTAAAACTTTCAAAGTCAAATTTCTTATTAGGGGAATCTAAGATATATAAGCCCCCTATATGCATTGGAGTTTTTGCCGACTCCAAAAAAACAAACATTGAATCCTGTCCTGATAATTGACGCATATAAAATTTTGTTTACAAAACGGGCTGAAATTATACATTTTTATTGTGAAATTATAGTATTTTTTAAAATATTATTGTGAATTTAATAAATTATCCTTTATTTTTATTGTGTAAGCCCTCAATTTGCGTGCCTAAGTATGATATTTAAATTAACTTGAATGTTTTTGAATGGGTTTTTATTAATTATTTTAATATGAAAATTAATGTGGATTAAAATTAGCTTTAAATGTTATTGTATTTTAAAAAATAACAAAATTTCTTTATATTCACAAACTTAAGAAGTTGTAGTTCTAAAATATGATAATTGATGTAAAATAGACTAATACACATCCGTATCGGATAATACATTACAACTTTATTACAATTAACAATACACCAAATCTTTACAGCAGACCTAAGGTGTTCAAAATGGATTGGTATAATATGAATAGTATTAACAATTATTAGTATGATGCATAATTTATTTTACTAATTGTGGGAAAATAGAAATTATAAACACTCAAGAAGTAAAAAAAGAAAATCAGAGAAAGTTGAATTGTATAAAAGAGAGAGTAAGAAAAGATAGTAGTCATAAAGAAACGGTTAATTTTCTAAGAACGCTTAAAGATACTTTCAATTATTGGGTAAAAAACGTAAATGTTGATTTAATTCAGTCATATTCTAAATACGATTATAATTTTTCAGATGTAGTTGTTTTTGATGATAAAAAAACACGTGGATTGGGTTTTGTTGTTCGTTATAGAAAAAATAGTAGAAATTATGATGATATAAAAATAATATGCGGAGAAAAAATAAGCGAAAAGTGGTATTTTTATTTTTTGAGTTATTTTAATTACCATATTGTAAACTGTGAAGATTGTATTAAAGAAAATGGAAAAATTCCAATGTCTTATATGAATGACAGAGTATTAAATTTAATAGTTAATACCTTAAATTTTTACAATTCTAATACATGTGATGTTAGGGAGGAATTTTTTACTAGAAGAATTAATGCCCGAGTTCGTTTTGACCACCAACATAGGTTTTTATCAGGCACTTACCCTCTTTATGATGCTCCTATTCCTGATAGCTTGGTGCGGAAGCCAAAATGGGAATAACATTCCAATAAGCAATATGTTCATTAATAAAACAAATAAAAACAATCACAGCAAATCTATATCAAATACAAAAAAAT
>JAHDBK010000125.1 GCA_020630455.1 Saprospiraceae bacterium | reverse complement strand
CATTTAAGCATTTAGTACCAAATTGACAATCACCTCTATCTATTACTGCTATTTTGCCATTAACATCATTTGCATTGAGAAATGGAGTTTGACAAGCCAATGTTGAATCAGTCGAACCATCATCCACCAATACTAATTCTCCAATAACATTATCATAGTTATTATTTCCAAAACCTGCTGCAATTACATTATATGCTCCTTCAATATTTCCAGGAGTAATTACATTAAAACTTATTTCAGTTGAAGTAAGATTATAGTTCCACATATACATTTGCATTCTTCCGTTCTGACCATCTGTACCAGATGAAAAGTTAGCATTATTTCTTAAAGCAGGATTATCTTCAATATTTCTACTATCTTGACAATCTGCGAACACATAATCTCCTCCTGTCCCTCCATTTCCATAATTATTATCTTGAAAATTTCCTGCTTCTTCGTCAAATCCATATAGATACCACATATCATGCATAATATTATTCCAATAGAATAAATTGGTAATTGACGAACTTAAATTTTGAGCTACTCCATCAAAAGATGGATCTCTGTTTAAATCTTGGGTAAAATCAAATTCTAAGTTAGCTCCTCCTTCTGCTCTAAATCCGTTTCCATTATTTCCATTTTGATCATCTTGAGCCAATACATTATTTCCTCTTGTATAGGTAAATTCTGCACCTGCTACGCCATCAGTATCATGCCACCCAAAAGGAGAAGCTGTTAAATTCGCTGGGTCAACGATTAAATCTCTGCCTCCATGATTAGGACTTTCTATACCTAAAGGATACACTCTATATGAATTTGGAATTAAAAAATTAGGCATTCCATAGGGTTGAATAGTTAATTTAGCCTCTTCTTGTTCTTGTAAATGATTAGAACAATTGTCATGTGCATGAGGTGTTCCAAAATCACAATGCAAAACTCCATCTTCAATCTTTAATACTTCTCCTGTTTGAGCATCTATATAAGTAAACCACTGATGAAAACTAGGTTTAAAAATTTCTACACTTGTTTTCCAAGCTAATTTTAATCCTTTCTTACCTTCTTCAATATAAATTAATTCTGCATATATATCATTGTCTGAATACTCCATTGGAGTGTATAATACTTTTTCTGTTACTCCACCTATTGTTTCCTTTAATCTTGTAACATCACTATTAAACTCTAAATTATTTTCTTGAAAAGCTATTTGTAGTGCTTGTTCTGCATTGATAGCATATCCACTATAAACAATATCCTTAGCTTTAGGATTAAAGCGACTATTAGCACTTAAAACTTCGCCATCTTTTAAAACATTAATATTTAAAACAGCATTGTGAATAGGAATTCCACCGATAGTCTGTTGGATATAAATATGGTTTATTTTATTGTGTTTAGTTATATAATTATTATAAACTACCCAATCTTGCATATCTTTGTCAGTGATATGATATTGTTCCATATTTTCTTGTAAATATTTTACAGCTTTATCCAATCTGTTTTGAGCAGATAAAGAGAATTGGATGACAATAAAGAATAGTAGTAATAGGGGTATCTTTTTTAAATTAAAAAAAGTATTCATAATAAGATTTGGTTTATTATATTAAATTAACAATTTACTTAACGCCCCAAAAATAGTTAATTAAACTATATTTTAAAATATAATATCGTTAAAATTATACATTTATAAAATTTTATTTTTTATGCCTTCTAATGAATTTGGTAAAGTTTTTAAGATTTCAACATTTGGAGAATCTCATGGAAAAGCCATTGGAGTTATTATTGATGGATGCCCTGCTGGATTAAAAATTGACAGCGATTTTATTCAATATCAAATGAATAGAAGAAAACCTGGGCAATCTAAAATCGTAACTCAGCGAAAAGAAAATGACGAAGTAGAAATATTAAGTGGTATTTTTGAAGGGACTTCGACAGGAACTCCAATAATGTTATTAATAAAAAATAAAGATGCGAAATCCAAGGATTATTCTCATATAAAAGATAGTTTTAGACCATCTCATGCCGATTTTACATATCAGCAAAAGTACGGTATAAGAGATTATAAAGGTGGAGGTCGTTCATCAGCCAGAGAAACGGCAGCACGTGTTGCAAGTGGAGCCATTGCCATGCAGTTATTAGCTCTTTTTAATATTAAAATAACGGCTTATGTGAGTAGTGTTGGTCATTTGAAACTGGATAAAAATTATAAAGAATTAGATTTTAATAATATTGAAAAAAACATCGTTCGTTGTCCTGATTTGGAAAAAGCAGAAGAATTTATTGAATATATTGCTAAAATTAAAAAAGAAGGCGATACTATAGGAGGTAAAATTACTTGCATTATTGAAAATTGTCCAATTGGACTTGGAGCTCCTGTATTTGACAAACTACATGCTGATTTGGCAAAGGCAATGCTTTCTATTAATGCTTGTAAGGGATTTGAATATGGTTCTGGATTTGATGGTACTAAAATGAAAGGTTCAGAACACAATGATGTATTCATTAAAGATGAAGATAGAGTTAGAACAAAGACTAATTTTTCTGGAGGAATACAAGGAGGGATTTCAAATGGCGAAGATATTTATTTCAATGTAGCGTTTAAGCCCGTTGCCACTATTTTACAAGGACAAAAATCAATAGATAAAGAGGGAAATACTATTGATATTCAAGGAAAAGGAAGGCATGACCCTTGTGTTGTTCCAAGAGCTGTTCCTATAGTTGAAGCCATGGCGGCGTTAGTTATTACAGACCATTTATTGAGAAATCAATTTTCTAAAGTAGAAGATTTATTATAAATCAATTCAATAGTTTATCTTTGTTTATAAAAATTTTTAATATCATAAAAATAATAAAGAAAACTCTTTATTATTTCACAAAAGTTAAAATTATTTAAACTATATAAAATGAGTAAAATACTGAGATTTCTTTTTTTATTTTTTTTAATAATTATAGCAATTGTAGGATTCTGGGGCTACCCTACTTACAAAGCTATTTATGGAACTAATGTACCCGAAAAATTGAGTAATCCATATATACATATTCCTACAGGAAGTAGTTATGAAAGTATTCTAAAAATTTTAGAAGATGGTCAATTTATTAAAGATGTATCTTCATTTAAAAAAGCGGCTCAATTGATGAAATTTGATAAAAGACAAAGCATGAGAGCAGGTCGTTTCAAATTGAGTCCATTAATGACTAATAGAGAAATAATTCAGTTATTAAGAGCGGGAAAACAAAGCCCTGTCAATGTTACCTTATCTTATGGTCGTCTACCTGAAGATATCGCCAGTAAGGTATCTAAAGTGATAGAAGCTGATTCTTTATCTATTGTTTCTTTATTTAATAATAAAAGTTATTTAAGTAGGTATGATACAGATATTGAAAATGCCATGACTTATATTATTCCCAATACTTATCAATTTTTTTGGAATACTAATGCAGAAGAATTTTGGAAAAGAATGGTTAAAGAACATCAAGCATTTTGGACAGATGAAAGAAAGAGAAAAGCGGACTTATTAAAATTAAGTCAAAAAGAAGTGTATACATTGGCTTCGATAGTTGAAGGAGAAACCAATTATAAACCTGAGAAACCAACCGTAGCTGGTGTTTATTTGAATAGACTGAAAATAGGAATGCTTTTGCAAGCAGACCCTACATTAAAATTTGGTACTAGAGATTTTGATGCAAAACGCGTTTTGAACTGGCATAAGGAATTTGATTCGCCATACAATACTTATATGTATGGAGGATTGCCACCTGGTCCAATCATGATGGCTTCTATTTCATCTATTGATGCCGTTTTAGATTATGAAATTCATGATTATCTTTATTTTTGTGCTAAACCACCAAAGAATATAGATGAGCAACCCAAAGAACACGCTTTTGCAAAAACACTCAATCAACACAATGCAAATGCACAACGATATTATGCATATTTGAGAAAAAAAGGCATTAGATAAAATAATAATCGATAAATTTATTTGCATTGTCTAAAACATTATATAATATTGATTTAAAATTATATTTTTATTAAAAAAATTAGGTTTTGGCAGATTTTAATGAAGAACAAATAAAAAAAGCATACCAGTATCCTTGTCCAAGTTGTGGAGGAAGGTTGATGTACTCTGCTGAAAAACAAAAGGTAGCTTGTGGATACTGTGGATTTTCAGAAGATTATTCAAGAGCTAATGACCAAATCATTGAAAACCCATTAGAAGAAGCCATTGCTGATGCTCCTAAGCAAATTGTTGAAAATCTAGGTAAAAAAGTATTTGATTGTAATAGTTGTGGCTCAAAATTCATGGTTGAAAGCGATCAGATTAAAGTCAAATGTGGCTTTTGTGGTTCTCAAAATGTAAATGTAGAAGCATTTGACCATCAATATATTAAGCCAGCTGGCATTATTCCTTTTTTAATATCAAGAGCTCTTGCAGAAGAACAATTTAAAAAATGGATAAAAAAAGGCTGGTTCCATCCAAACAAACTCAAAAGGCTAGCAGCTATCGAAGATTTACACGGTATTTATATTCCTTTTTGGACTTATGATGCTCATACCGAATCTCAATGGTCGGGACAAGCAGGGTACCATTATTATGTAACGGAAACTGTACGAGTTAATGGAGAAATGCAAACTAGACAAGTTCAAAAAACAAGATGGGAAAGTAAACGTGGTACTTTAAATCATTTTTTTGATGATGTATTGGTCGTTGCATCACATGGATTAAAACAAGGAGAAGTGCATCGTATTTTTCCATATAGATTAGATGAGGTCGTGAATTATGACCCAAAACTCATGTTGGGATGGGAAGGTGAAATATATAAAATAGAAGTTGATGAAGGCTATGAAAAAGCAGATGATATAATGGATAAAAGATTGAGACATTTATGCTCAATTGAATTAGGAGGAGATACTCAAAGGGGACTTTCAATTAGTACTGAAAAATACTTGAAAACATTTAAACATATAATCTTACCTGTTTGGATTAGTTCTTATAAATACCAAAATAAAATTTATCATTTTACAATTAATGGTCAAACTGGTAAAGTTGGGGGCAAAAAACCCATTTCACCTTTTAAAGTAGCATTTGCTGTATTGATGTGTGTATTATTTGTCTTATCTTTTGTATTCTTAGCTCAATATTTACAGAGTAGGTAGTTTTATTAGTTATCAATTATCTAAATATAAAGACTTTTTGTTATTATTAATATAAATATATTATCTTAAAATATGATTCAAATATTCATTACGGGAGGCACTTTTGACAAAGAATATAATTTTATTACAGGGGAATTGTATTTTAAGGATACGCATTTACAGGATATGTTGGAAAGAGGGCGTTGTACTCTTGATGTGGATATTAAAACCTTAATGATGGTAGATAGTTTGGAAATGACAGAAGATGATAGAGAAATAATAGCTCATAATTGTAAAAGGTGCAATTCTGAAAACATCATTATCACTCATGGTACAGATACCATGGTTGATACTGCAAAATATTTAGCAGAAAATCCCATACCCAACAAAACCATTATTTTATTTGGTGCGATGATTCCTTATGCCTTTGGTACTTCATCTGATGGTTTCTTCAATCTAGGAGCAGCGATGGCATTTGCACAATGCAATCCTCCAGGAGTTTTCATAGCGATGAATGGGAGGTGTTTTGACTGGCAAGAAGTAAGAAAAAATAGAAAAACAGGTTTTTTTGAAACCATTTAATTGTATCACTAATATTCCATTGCCTCATAAACCACCGTCTGAATTCTAGGTCTAATATCTAATTTATTTAATTTAAAATTATTCATATTAGGATAAGTACGATTGGTTAAAAATATGAATACCAAATCATATTGCGGGTCAACCCAAACAGCCGTTCCTGTAAAACCTGTGTGTCCATAAGTATAATATGAAGCTCTTTCTGACATATTACAATCTTTAGCAGTGTTGGTTTCTTTCATATCAAAACCTAAACCTCTTCTCGTGGTTTTATGATGACGTGTTGTGAAGGTACTTAAAGTAGAAGGTTCGACATACTGTTCTCCACCATAATATCCTTTATTCAATAACATTTGAAGGAATATAGCTAAATCATTGGCATCCGTAAATAAACCAGCATGACCAGCGACTCCTCCCATCATAGCGGCCCCCATATCATGTACATTACCATGAATAGTTTGCCTTCTAAAATAATTATCTTCATCAGAAGGAATGATTTGATTTTTTGAAAAACGATTCAAAGGATTAAAACCCGTTTTTTGCATACCTAATGGTCTATAAAAATTCTGATACGTATAATTATCTAAACCCATTTTACTTTTTTCAGCAATCGCTCTACCCAACATAATAAAACCTAAATCACTATATCTATAAGAGTCTGTATCTCTTAATTCAGACTCATAAATTTCATTCCAAATATTTGGCAAATAAGATTCTTTGATGTAAAGATTTTGAGTTACACAAATATTACATTCGGCCGTTTGAGTTTTAGAATAATATTTTTTGGAAGGTTTTTTACTCTTAGTAATAGTATTTTCATAAAAAGGAATCCAAGGTTTTAATCTAGCCGTATGAGACATGACATCTCTAATATTCAAATTCGCTTTATTTGTACCCAAACAATCTTCTAGACAATTACCCATATTACTATTGATATCCATTTCACCATCATCATGCATTTTCATTACCGACATCGTTGTAGCTGCAATTTTAGTAATAGAGGCTACATCATAAATATCTTCTTTCGTTACTTTAGATTTTTTGCTATATGTATGATAACCATAAGCTTGGTGATAGACTACTCTTCCTTTTCTTGCTACTAATACTTGCATACCTGGAGTAGCTTTTTGATCCATTGCTTCTTGGGCAATAGTATCAATATGAGCTAAAATTGAAGAATTCAAACCAACACTTTCAGGAATATCATATTGCAATCTCATTAGGCTTTCTGTTTCAACACCATCACCGTACTTACTTTTATAAGAAGCGGTTATTGGTAACTTTCCTTTGATTGGAATGGCTCCAAATACAGCGCTTGCTGCTACAATTTGTGTAATTTCATCTTCATTGTAACATTCTAAAACATTATCTATTCCATCAAAAAACTTTAGACTATATGGATTTCCAAAAACAACTAAATGTACTTTTGTAACAGATTGCAATTGATTTAAAAAATTCACAGTCGCCATATCAATTCCAAAATTCTTAGATGACCTGCTACTCATATCATGAATTCCTACTATTACTTCATCATAATCTTTTAATTTTGATATTAATGTTGAAGCATTACTCACTTTATTATTCGCTTGGAAATGACTCAAATAGGTATATTTAGATAAATAATCTTGAAAAGTCGTTTTATTGGTAGAACCAATTGATAAAGATGCCATTTTTTTAGTTACATCTTTAATAGGTAATGAAGACTCTTTAGTTCTTACTAATGTTATTGCGTTTTCTATGAGTTTTCTTTTCATTATTTGCGAAGCAGGACCTGTTACATCTGCTCTTACATTATGGACTGGAATAGGACTAAAAGAAGTCAATCCTAATCTATATTTTGCTTTCAGTATTTTCTTAACGGTCGCATTAATTTTATCAATATCTAAAGTTCCATTATTCATGGCTTCTTTAATTTTAGAGAAAGCCGCAGGAACATTTTCAGGTAATAATAAAACATCATTCCCAGCTTGTAATGCTTTTACTTCCAATTCTCCAGGTTGATGGTGTTTTGTAACACCTTTCATTCCTAAACCATCTGTAAAAATCAAGCCATCAAAATTCATTTCTCCTTTTAATATTTCAGTAATGGCCTTGGGAGAAAGAGTAGTAGGTAAATTAGCTGTATTATCGATATTGGGAATAAATAAATGAGCAATCATCATGCTTTGTACTCCATGTTGAGATAATACTTGAAATGGATACATTTCAACACTATCTAATCTAGCTCTACTATGTAAAATTTGGGGTAAATCTAAATGAGAATCTACATCGGTATCACCATGCCCAGGAAAATGTTTAGCACAAGCCATTACTTGGTGGTCTTGCATTCCCTTCATATACATATAACTTTTTGATGTAACATTATACCTGTCTTCGCCAAATGAACGGTCATTAATCACAGGATTATTTGGATTATTATTCACATCAACAACAGGTGCAAAATTGATATGAGTTCCTACCCTTCTCAATTCTTTAGCTACTTGTTTTCCCATATCATAAATAAGGGCATTATCTTGAATCGCTCCAAGCATCAATTGTCTAGGATAACTTAAGGCATCACTTTTAAAACGCATTCCCAATCCCCATTCTGCATCCATAGAAATCATTATGGGAATTTTAGGACTTAATCCTTGGTATTGATTGATAAGTTCTACTTGTTTTTCAGGAGTTCCTTGAAAAAAACACAATCCTCCAACATGATAATCTTTAATCATCCTTTCTACAGAAGCTATATGTTCAGCTCCTTTATCAGAATGAGCTCTAATCATGAATAATTGACCAATTCTTTCATCCTCTGTCAATGAATTAAATTTTCTTTCTACCCAATCATTTTCTTGAGCTAAATATTCGGGGTCATCATATTTTGAGGTTTTAATTTCTTGATGAGTAAAGGTAGGAAAAGTAAAAATAGCCATCGTAAAAGCGACAATACCGAACAACTTCATTATATTATATTTTAATAGCATTTGCTAATTGTGATTTTCTCTATAATTTCTTTTTATTAGACCTTATTCCCAAAAAATTATTATGGCTCAAAATAATCTTTTTAAGCCACTCTACGCTACGTCCTCGCCTTAATAGCTATGGCTATTAGGCTGCGGGCCTTCCTTGATTATCTTAAAAATCTTTATTTTTCCTTTCATAAAAAATTTTAAGAATAAGGTCTATTAAGATCATGTTTAAATTTTAATCTTTATGATAATCAATGTATTAAGAACTTGTCTTTATAAATATTTTATTGTTTATCCCGATAAACTCAAA
>JAHDBK010000124.1 GCA_020630455.1 Saprospiraceae bacterium | reverse complement strand
GCAAAATCTTCAGGGTCGCTTGAATTATTTGTAACAATTGCACTATGGGTAGTAGCGTAACAAAAGTCAGGGACTGGGTTAGATACAAGAGCAGTGCTCAAATCTGGAACACCATTTAATAAAGATATACTAGTAGAAGTTGTACCAGAAGGAGTACATTCTGTAGATACATTTTCACCATAATAAGCCTTTAAATTAGATTGTAATGTACCGTTACCACAAACTAAAGGTTTTACATCATAAGAAAGAGTAAAAAATTCATCTTTTTGGAATAAAACATCTCCATTTCCATTTGTACCTCCACTTCCATCAATATTAGGAATAATTGATGCATCAAAATGAATACGTGTTCTACCTCCTATACTGTCTATATTAGCAGCAGGAATACTTACACCATTTATAGTAAAATTGTTAACAACTATTTCTCCATCAACATGAACATCTTCAAACCAAAATTCATCTAATGTTCCAAAAGAACCATTAGTGATATTAACTGTTCTTGAAGTTGTACCTCCAATATAAGTAGCCGCACTTGGTGTATGATTTACAATTCCTAAAACCGTATTTCCATACGTGATATCATAATTAGCTGAATATGGATTTCCACTATTATTAGAATAAGTGACTTCAGTTCCACTCTCAAAAACTCTACAAATGTCATCAAATGTACCTCCTACTGATTTATGAGTACGTGTTGCACAGGTAGCTTGGCGTGTAAATGTGATAGATACTTGTTCACTTACTGCTAAAGCTCCTATATTAAAAATAGCAGGGTTAGCTCCTGTAACTGAAACTTCTGTAACAGTTGCTGAACCACTTGTAGTAAATGACAAGTTACCAGCTAAATATTCTATACCTGTACCCAAATCTACTTGAATTGTTGCATTCGTTAAAGCAGTAGAATTATTAGTAAATTCAAAAGTTGCAGTACTGTTTGAGTAATATACTTCTAGTGCATTTGCACTTCCAGCTGGACTAGTAGGTCCCCAGGTGATAGACTGTCCAAATAAATTTGTAGTTTGTATAATCAATAACAAACTCAATAATGTTAAATTACGAAACATCGTTTTGTGTTTTGTAAACACATTTAAATTTTGGAATGAATTAGGTATGATTGATACCTTATATAAAGAATAAAGAGAAAATTCATCTAAATTCTATAATACATAGTTGTAGTTTAAATGTGTTTTTTGTTTTAAAATATTGAGCTAGTTTGTTGTATAGTTTTTCTATGAGATAGTCAATAATAATGCCAAAGAAGGAAAAATGAATACTAGATGTTAATGGTACTTGGTGAAATGGTTTCGTTTTAAATGATGAGTCTTATTGAAAATAAAGAAAACTCTTTATTTTTGCTTTTTCTTTGGAAAGTTATTATAAAATAATTAAATGTGTTTTCTACCTCGCAGCATCAATAAAGCAGCGGCAGGATTAGTAGCTAAAGGGACATTATGTACATCGCAAATTCGCATAAGCATTTGAACATCTGGTTCGTGTGGGTGTTTGTCAAGAGGGTCTCTAAAAAAGATAACTAATTGCATCTTTCCTTCTGCTGCCATAGCCGCGATTTGTGCGTCCCCACCTAGAGGTCCACTTAGTAAAGGGGTAATATTGAATCCTGCTTCTTGCAATAATTTACCTGTAGTACCAGTTGCAAATAATTCTTCTTGTTCAAAAAGAATTTTGTTTTGTAATGCAAAACTCAATAACTCTGCTTTTTTTCCATCATGTGCGATTAATGCTATTGCCATAATTGTTTAATATAAAAATTAAAATAAATGTAATGCTAAAGTAAATAAAAGGACAACACTTAATAGTATACTTAAAAATATTGATACCCAAAATGCCAATTTGAATTGAAGTGCTTTTCTTATTTTGTCTTTGTCATTTCTAAAATAAGTAACAGTTTTAAATAATAATACTGAGCCGATTAGAAGCAATATAACAGGACTTGAAATAACAATAATGAAAAGAAATTCTTCGTTTTTTAATTGAAATTGATCAGTATAAATAGAAAATAAAATTAAACCTAAACCCAATAGACTACTTATAAACTGCAATATAGCATTGAATTGTATTTTATTTAATGTAGAATTTTCTAATATATTTTTTTTGTCCTCGTCTTGAATATCATCTATAAGCATAATCTAAAAATAAAAGATATCTAAATAATTACTCAATAATAATATTATTAATATAATCCAAAATATTGTTCTTAAGTTCAAAGCTTTTCTAAGTTCTTTTTCTTTTTTAGTAAATTCATAATTCATAAAAAAGAAACTTGATAAAATTCCAAAAATGATGATTAAAACAACGGAGCTAATTTGAGTAAATTCATAGATATTATTCCAACCACTTAAATCTGAAGAAAGTGTATAAAGATAACTAAATCCTTCTTCAATAAGATACATCAGCATAAATAATCCAATAATGAAAAATGGAATCATACTGATACAGCCTATTCGTAGGTAGGTTTTTTGTATTTCTTTCAATAAAATTGTTTTTATAAAGAAAATTTGTTATTATTAGCTCTGTTTGATGTCAATGTTCTACTTTTAACACTAATCAAAAATCTTAGTTTTTCCAACAAAATGCCTCAAAGCAAATAAACTAGTAAGGACAATAGCGGTTAAGATTAAAACACTAGTCCACTCCAATAAAATGATTTTACCTATTAAAAATAAAACGCCATAAGTAAACACTATTGCACTTATCCAACAAAGAAAAAGATACATTATGTTTTGGGTAGTATTAGTTTCTGTACAATATTTTCTCCAAGCACCATCTGGTTTTACTTTGTTGTAAAAATGTTGTAGGGTTTCATCATCTGTAGGATTAGTAAATAAAGTAACTAATAACCAAGTAATAGTTGTAAACAAAACGGTATAAGTAAATGAAAATTCAAATGTGGTTTCTATTCCCCAAAATGTTT
This sequence comes from Saprospiraceae bacterium, assembly GCA_020630455.1. Classification (GTDB taxonomy): domain Bacteria; phylum Bacteroidota; class Bacteroidia; order Chitinophagales; family Saprospiraceae; genus JAHDCE01. The sequence continues at coordinate 6,028 of JAHDBK010000124.1, read as the reverse complement.
TTAATAAGAAAAATATAGTAGTGGGTACAAAAGGAGCCAACATCGCAGCTATTTCAGACCAAGCATTGATTCTCCACCAATACCATCTGAGTATTAATACCATTCCTAAGCCTGCTCCACATTGCATAATGAAGCCCCAAGCACCTGAAATAGAATTGACAAATGTACTCACTATCAAACCAATTATCATCAATATTAAAGTGGTCATTCTAGAAGCAAAGACTAAATCTTTTTCACTAGCTCCCTTATTCATAAATCGACCATAAAAATCATTGACTACATAACTTGCTCCCCAATTGAGTTGGGTAGATATCGTACTCATATAAGCCGCAAAAAATGCAATCAACAATAATCCTTTTAGACCATTAGGTAGAAAATCTCTCATCGCCAATACATATCCTCGTCCTGTATTAGAATGATATTGCAAAGTATTAGAAATAGATGTATTGTTTTCAGATATTGCTGCTAATGAATTATTGATTTTCAATATTTCATCTTTCCTACTTAGTATAGCTTCATCTCCATTAGCTGCTTTTATAAAGTCTTCTTCTTTTGTGAAGGTAAAAGTTTTTTCACTAAAGTTATCACTATTTTTCAAGGAGGCATCTTCTTGTAATGCCATTATTTGACTACTTAATTCTTTATTATCTAAAGTATTAATAGCATTATTAAAATTATAAAGAACTATAGCCGATAAACCTACAATAATCCAAGGCCAAGGACGTAAACAATAATGTCCTATTTGAAATAATAATGTAGCATAAACCGCATCTTTGGAGCTTCGAGTACTCATCATTCTTTGAGCAACATAACCACCACCTCCAGGTTCTGCCCCTGGGTACCAACTCGCCCACCATTGAATAGTAGTATAAGCAAAGAATGCCCCAACCGATAAACCCAGTGTTTTGCCTACTCCTTCACCACCACCTATGCTAGGCATAAAATTTAAACTGCCTTCTGGTAATTGGGCTTTCATTCCTTCAATTCCTCCTATTTGGTCTGAATTGACAACGATTATAGCTAAGATAATCGTACCCACCATCGCCATAATGAATTGGATGACATCGGTAATCGCCACACCCATTAATCCTGATAGAGAAGAATATATGGCTGTCCATATCATAGCTGCGGCAGTAATGAGTAAGGAAGTTTTTACTTCTAAGCCTAATAATGAGGTAGTTCCTAAATCAAAAAAGACCTCTAAAATGGTCATTAAAGCTACATTTACCCATGCAATAATGATGACGTTCATAAATACTCCCAAGTAGATGGCTTTACCTCCTCTGAGTAATTTTGCTCCTAGACCACTATATCTCAATTCTGATAATTCAACTTCTGTTAAAACTTCCGAATTTCGCCATAATCGAGCAAAAAAGAAGGTAGTCAACATACCTCCCGCCAAGAAGGACCACCATAGCCAATTGCCTGAAATACCGCTTTGCCCTACAAGTTCTGTTACCGCCAAAGGAGTATCAGCTGCAAAGGTGGTAGCAATCATAGATATTCCTGCAATATACCAAGGCAAATTCCTACCTCCAAGGAAGAAACTTTCCATATCTTTTCCTGCCTTTTTGGTGTATGAAAGACCTATTCCTACTATTAATAAGAAAAATCCTATGATTATGGACCAATCTAAAAAGGATAATGACATAATTGAATGATTGTTTTGTTTTATTAATTTGAAGTAAATATAAAGAAAAATTTAACTTCTCCTACTTTTTATTTAGTTCTTAGGTGAAAAAGATTAAAAGTTAGGTATAAGATTTGTAATTGAATAATAAAGAAATTTCTTTATTATTTGATATTTTAGATGATTGTCAATTTTATATTATAATTTCAAACTGAACTCTATATACAGTTTGGAACTTTTATTTTTAAATTAATATTAAGTACTAGAACAAATGTAATAAAGCATTGCTATTTGATTCTTTTACGGTTGCTATTCGTTAGATACTCACTTGATAGCTTTGGCTATCAAGTTCCGTTCTGCCTCTATCAACCAAAAAATAATCGTCATATCAATACCAGATTTCTTTTGTCCTAGTACTTAATTAAGCAAATGTTCTATTTTTTAATCTGTATTGGTATAAATTGTACTATGTACTTAATATTAAATACTAAATACTTCTTAACTCATGAGAGAATATATTATTAATGGAAATAAATTTAGGGGAGAAAATAGTTTTTATAATTTAGTTGAAAAACTATTTATAAGAGGCCTATCTTACAAAACAGGAAGAAGCCTAGATGCTTTTGAAGATATTTTGTTTGGTGGTTTTGGAATGCATGAAACAGATGAAAAAATTATAGTGAAATGGATTAATTTCAAGAAAAGTGAAGAAAGGTTAAAACCTGATTTTTTAGAATGTATAGTTGATATAATAGAAAGTAATGAAAGGGTATATTTTTATAAATATCCATACAGAGAAAATTAATAAGGCTTATTAATTTTCTCTGTATTAAAAAATGTACTCATTCTAAGTAACATCCAAAAAATAACTTCCTCATTTAATCTGTGCCTTTTGATTTTACTTTTCGTTAAAAAAGCTAGAAATAGTCCACTATTTTACGCTTTTTTGCCTCAATTAAAATCAAAATCTACTATCTAAAATGTCGAATTTATTTTTTTACCGTTACTAAAACAAAAAAGCACCATCTTTATAAATCAGCTCATCATCTGCATAGATTTCGCCACCGTCTTTCATATCAGTAATCATATCCCAGTGGATAGGAGAGTCATTTTTGCCCCCTGTTTGATAATAAGACTGCCCTAAAGCCATGTGAATAGTACCTCCTATTTTCTCATCGAATAAGATGTTTTTAGTTCGTCTTTGAATATCATAGTTCGTACCAATAGCTACCTCGCCAAAGCGTCTTGCTCCTTCCATTTCAAATACTTCATCCAAGAAAGCGGTATCTCCTTTGGCCTCCCATTTATAGACTTCACCATCCTTTATCCATAAGGTAACGTCTTCTAATTCACGCCCCATATAAAGTGCAGGGAGGGAGAAACGTACTTTTCCATTGACGCTATCTTCTACAGGAGCGGTATATACTTCACCAGAAGGCATATTGGTTTGACCATCAGAATTAATCCAAATTCTATCTTCTATTGAAAAAGAAACATCAATATCATTTCCTTTATATTGAATATGTTTTTTACCATTCAATAAATCGACTATTTTTTGTTGGTCTTTTCTACGATTCAACCATTTTTGAATAGGGTCGTCTTCAAATAATCCACAAGCATTAAAAACGAATTCTTCATATTCTTCTAAAGACATTCCAGCATATTGGGCAGAAGAAAGGGTAGGGTATTGACATAAATTACGCTTCATCTCCCTAGTTGCTGTTCGTTTAGAATACATTTTGTAAGCAGGAGCTAATGCTTTTTTTCTAATCTTTTGTTTTTTAGGATGAGTTGCTCCTTCATCCATTAAATTAAATGGTGCTCTGATATAAATATATGCATCAAAAGTACTCAAAGCTTTATTCAATAGAGTAGGAAGATATTGTAATTGCTCTTCATTGGCATATTTATAAAAATACCTTTCTTGTTCTCTAAACTCAAATTCAACTTCCATGTGTCCACCCGCTTGAATGGCTTTTTTATAGACCTCTCTCACTAATGGTTCGGCAAGAGTAGTCGTACGAACAAATAACTTTTCTCCAGGTTGGAGTTCTACACAATAATTGACTAATAAGTCAGCATATTTTACTAATAATGGATTCATATATTTATTTTTTACAAAAATAATATTCTATTACTTAGCATTATCATTATTGTCATTATTTTTAAAATTAATATTTAAAGATAAAGAATATTCTTTATCTTTATAATTTCAATCAAATTGTTCTAATTCATATTTTTCAATTATGAATTGAATTTCTTTTACAGGAATATCTAATTTTTTTGAAAGACTTTTAATGATTTTGTCAGTAGATGTATTAGTCAATTGATGTGCTTGACAATAAAGGCTAAACCCTCTAAAACTAGCCCATGCTGATTCATAATATTGATAACAATCTGCTGTACCCGATTGGCAAGGAATATTGAAGAAGTTGTGATGACTTTTACTTTGTTGGCTTGTAGCTACTTCACTTTGGTAAATAGCTACTGCCAAGATAATAGATGGATTAATGCCAAATCTTTTTTGTTCATTTTGGCAAACTGCAACAAAGCGATGAACAAAGGCATTCACTTTGTCTTCATCTATTTTTTTCCAATTATTTTTGTGATTGCTTTGAAAGATAGCTCCTGCAAATGATGCCAAAGAAGACAAACCTCCCGAAACTTTCGAATCGGAAAGTTCGTCTTTTACCTTTGACGTTTCAGCCTCTTTCGTTCGTTGCTCAACTTGTTGGACATCATTGTTCAAAGGCGATTTTAAATCGACTTGAAAGTTAATGTCTTTTTGCATAAATACAAAACCTACAGCGAATATTATGATAATTTTTAACCAAAACCCTCCGCTAATAATTTTAATAAGTTTTTCTTGATTTTTTTTCCAATTTCTCATGACTCCACAATTTTAAATATTTTATAGTATGTTTTATTTATAATACAAATTAAAACAAAAAGTTTATTATAATCAAATAAATTACAAACAAAATGTTTTTTATGAAGTAAAAAAAACTATTGATAAAGACTTTTTTTTATCAATAGTTTTCAAAAAAAATGAATCTTGTCTAATTTAGACAAGATTCATAAAAATCTAACAAATATAAACGAGAAAGGTATAGACGTTATTACGAAAAGTTTTTTACGAAAGATAAATTAGTATTTTTTTATAGTCGAGGCCTTACTCGAAAAGCATAGCTGTAGCTATGTTTGAGAGGAATAACCAAGGATAGAATTAAAAAGACAATTTAGCTATAATCAATTTTTCGTAATAACTTATAATATATTTACAGGTTGATTACTCCTGTTGCAATAACATTCACCTCAAGAGTAGTAGAGGAGTTAACTCTAATTGAGTTAAGATTGAGACTACCAAATACATCAACGATTAACATTCCACTTAATTCCATTTGATTACTGTTGTTTTCTTCGTATGTACAATAATGTAATTCATATTCTCCTTCTTCTAAAAAATGTAGTTCATAATTTCCATTAATATCTACAGTTGCACTGCTTACTGCATTTGCAAATTCTATATTGCTTTGTCCCTGTCCTTGAGTTTCAGTATTTTGATTGAATGTACCTTTTTTATAGGCATAAACTACTATTTTGTCACTTGAATTTAACATTTGGTTACAATTGCCTTTTATAATTCCCACGGAATTTTTATTGACTACCCTTATTCCATTTTGCATTTCAGTAGTAGAAACAAAATCATACTGGTTACTATTGCTTGAGTTTTCAGCTCTCTTAATACACTTTCTCAAATCAAAGTCAATTACAAGATTTGTTTTATTATCTTTTTCAATATTATAATTATGGTTTAGAACTATTTGATTTGAAACATTAGTAAGTTGGTGTTTAGTATTAGTTGTTACATCAAATACATAACATCCAGGAGCATTTCCATTGGCATCAGTTTGTTCATCCAAAACTAATGTAATATTATTGTAAGAACCGATATCCAAATTAGTGTTACTTAGTAATTTGGTCGCACCATTTTGGTAAGCCATTAGATCTAAAGTTGTTTTATTAAATCCTTCTATACTTTTTCCGTCTGCTTTTATTTCAGTTATAGTGACAAAAGCACCACTAATTTTTGCATCATCAATTGGTGCATCAGTAATTTCTATAGAGACTTCTCCTTTTGAATCTTTTTCTTCATCATTAATTAATTCACAAGATGTTAAATTCATTAATAAAATTGATAAGATAAATAGACTAATTTTTAAGTTGTTCATGATAAATAAATTTAAAAAATTTAATAAATAGATTTGTGGTTTACTTTTGAAAAATACTATTCTATTGTTTTGAAAAGTATAAATACTATTCAAGACACATTATAGTATTATTAAATACACTGTAACATAAATAAAATTGTATTTTGAAAGAGCCTTTTGTTCTGAC
>JAHDBK010000123.1 GCA_020630455.1 Saprospiraceae bacterium | reverse complement strand
TCTTTATTTAAAGATAAAAAGCTAAATGTTTTATGTCCTGACATTTGATATTTTTAAAAATAAAAGACAAATATATGCAACAATGATGCAAAAAGCAAGAAAATTAATAAAATTAACGACTTATTCATTACAAACTTCACAAATTCCTTTGATAATTAAATGAGATGAGGATTGAGAAAATCCTTTTGGCAAATGAATATTAGGTACTTCGATTTGGTCTAGGCAAAGCGTTTTACCACAGTTATCGCAATGAAAATGAGGATGATGGTCTTCGTGATGGTGTTCTTCACATTCTCCGTGACAAAGGGCATATCTCATGGTATCTGTACCATCAATAGCTTTATGAATAATGCCTTTTTCCTCAAATGTTTTGAGGGTTCTATATAAGGTCACACGGTCTATACTGCCTACTTTTGATTCTAATTGAGCATGTGACATTGCTTGATTGTTCGATAAAAACAAGCTTAAAACATCTAAACGAATTTGTGTTTTTCGCAGCTGATGTTTTTTTAAAATATTTTCCGATTTAGACATTATTTTTTATTTGATTTTATATAAAAACAATTATCAAAAAGCACCAAAGATAAAGAATTTTATTTATCTTTCATCATTTTAATATTTCTTTCTAGTTCATCATAGGTGAGTGGATATCCATAAAATTTGCGATGATTTCCTTTAAAGAATAAAGTACCAGGTAAAGAACCTGTCCAGTCTTTATTGATTGCTTCAATCCATGCCTCCTGTCTTGTATCCGTTAGAGCGATTACTTCTCCTTTGATATTGTATTTAGCTAGGAAAGGATTGACCAAATCTTGTCTATCACTTTCATCTAGATTGACATATAATATACGAACGTTTTTATCCTTTTTAAAGTTCTCTTCTAATTTTACCATTTCTGGAATTTCTTTGCGACATTGAGTACACCAAGTAGCCCAAAAATTGACCACATACACTGTTTTATCTGAAGGTCTTGCCTGAAGCCTAGGCATAAATTCCGTATAATCATCATAAACCTTGGAAACGGTAGAACTGTTTGCTTGTTCTTGAATATTTTTATTAGAAGAACAAGCATTAATATTAAAAACTATAATTAGTAATACTAATAATTTTTTCATAAAATTATTTTTATACAAAAATACAAAAAAAGGTCATCCATTGCTGAACGACCCTTAAAAAACCATCTAAATATCAATTTTCTTAATGAGATACTTTAATAATCTTATATGTTTTTACTGTACCTGAATCAGTAATTATCATGATATTATAGTATCCGTTTTCATATCTTTTTAAGTCATACGTTTTAAATGAAGTTCCTTCATTTACTTGAATTTTCTCTTGTTGGACTAATCTACCTAAAGCATCAACAATTTGGATGGTTACCTCTTGTTCAGAAGTTGAAGATATTTCAATATTGACATCTCTAGGAGTAGGATTAGGATAAACAAAAGCAGAAACATCCTCAAATTCATAACAAGCATTTTTAACAAACACTACATCAAAATATTCATAAGCTCCATCAAAATCAATTTGTTTCAATCTATAATAATTATAGGCTTTATCAATATCCTCATGTCTAAATTCATATTCGATTATTTCTAAGCTATTTCCAGCAGCTTCTACTCTACCTATTGCATTATAGTTTTTTCCATCAGTACTATGTTCTACAATGAAATGAGAACTATTTTCTTCGGATGCAGTACTCCATTTTAAAACATTATTACAATCAACATCTTCAACTGTGAAGTCTATTAATTCTACTGGTAAAGTAGGGAATGTAATTCTATAATCTTCTACTTCACCATTAGACGCTTCTCCTGAATATGCAAAGATTGAGAAAGCAGGAGCTTCAGGCATTAAACGGAAGCGAGTATAGAAATTACCTTCAAGATTAGTTCCTGCAGGAATATCAAAAGTAAATGCTCCCATCCTTGCTGTTGTTAAATCAGTATCTGCATCAATGACTAATTCTCCAGCATCCATAAAATCTCCATCTTGATTCCAATCTATATAACCTAATAACCAACCAGAACCTGTTAGTGTAATGGTAACAGAACCACCATTTCCAGAGTCAACTGTTCCAACACTCCAATTGGCTACAAAATCTCCGAAGCTAACCCCATCTTCATCACCTGAAGTGGCGTCATCTCCATCAGCAGTATCCGTATGAAGGCCATCCGTTTCAGCATCTACAGTCGCTCCTAAGTATAAGTCTGGACTTAAAATATTAGGAATTATGTGATAAGCACCTATTGGTCCATCGCTTAAAGTTGTTATTGAATACGATAATGGTAAATCTCCAAAATCTAAATCTACATTGATAACAAAAGGAAAATCAATACCTGTTACACTACCACCTGTACTCAAATCTACTGATTGATAAAAACTAGAACCTGTTTCAGTAATATTTGCAGGGTCTGTAGTTGTAGCTAAGTTTAATGGTGATGAATTAGAAGCAATTGAAATATAATAAATATCATCAGGCAAATCACTAAACGAATAAGAACCATCAGGCAAAATAGTTGTAGAACCTAAATAAGTTCCTTCATCATTATATAAATAAACCGTTTCTCCTGCTAATGGTGAATCTGTTCCATCTCCACAAGCTCCATTCGTACTTCCACTGTCTTCTAAACATACATTTCCAGCAATTGAATTTGTTCCGACAATAGTTAAGCCAAAATCAACAGTTAAATCACAATCAGTACAAGCATTTCCTCCTACTGATGTTAATACTCCACCTGACATTGTCGCTGTTGTTGTATTATCATCTACTAAATCTCTATCATCAGAAGGTGAAAATGTCCCACTTGGGTCTGTTATTACTATAGTATAATTTCCATCAGGAACGTTGGTAAATATATAATTCCCATCAATATCAGTTTCTATAGTAGGACAATCTAAACCTGAAGTACAAACACCATCTTGCAATTCTACTACAATACCACCTAAGCCTGGTTCATCAGGGTCTTGAATTCCGTCTCCATTAACATCATACCAAACCATATCACCCATCACACCTGAAGGCATAAATCCAAAGTCTGCACCCATAAAATTAGCACCATAACCTACGTAGGTAGTCATTTGAGCATCACAAAGAGAATATCCCAAATTAATGGTGGGGTCTGGGTCAGATACTTCATCACAAGTTAAACCATCTGAATTAGGATCAGCTGTTTGAACAGCACCGCCTAAATCTAGGTCTGTAATATCTACTTCAACTACATAATTACTAGGTTCTAATGCAGAGAATAAGTAATTCCCATTAGCATCTGTAGTAGTACTTAAGCTAGGACCATCATCTCCATTTCCACAGATAGCATCCGCTCCACAATCATGTAAGAAAACAGTAACATCTGCAATACCTTCCTCTGTCCAGTCTTGTGTTCCATTATTATTAGCATCCCAAAATAATACATCTCCAATATTTGCAAATGGAGCTAAACCAAAATCAGATGAATTAGGACAATCTGTACAAGACAATGTAGTATTGTCTGTTTGACCATTTGTTACAGTAACATCAAAAGTAGATGCTGTAGTAGATTGATATGGATTAGCTCCACTATCTACTGGAACGGTTGTTAAGTCTAAACTTACTTGATAATCTCCATCTGGTAAACCTGTAAACTCATAATTACCACTAGCATCTGTTGTTGTTGTAGCAACAAGTACATAGGTACCATCGCCATTCATATCTGCGTATAATTCAACAACTATTCCTTCTAGACCTGTTTCACCAATTGAAATTTCGCCATCACCATTCATATCATGCCATACATAGTCTCCAATTGTCGCAGAACCTATAGGTTCATAGCCATAATCTTGATCTAAATTACTTCCTACTAAAGTTCCATCTACATTAACCATACTTGTTCCATCACAAATAATACAAGCTACTCCAAATTCATCAGGGTCAGCAGTTAAATTACTTCCATTTAAGACAGTTGATTCATCGACTTCTATTAGATAATCTCCCGCAGGTAAATTCTCAAATAAATAAGTTCCATTAATATCTGTTACATCAGTTGTGACTAGAGCATCTACTAAAGGATCAATAATTCCATCTCCATTAACATCTTCATATAAATTAACAACTACGCCTGACATTCCTTCTTCTGTTAATACATCATGGATGCCATCTCCATTCCAATCATAAAATAATTGATCTCCAATATTAGACAATCCAGACTCATGATATGCAAAGTCAGTTCCAGATATGATATTTCCACCGCTTAAATTAATTGTATTAGAAACATTATCAGGACTAATCGTTCCTTCAGGATCTAAGGTATTCGTCCAATTTGTACCAAGAGGGGCTGTTAAATTATCCACTTCAATACCATAATTACCATCGCTTAAATCTACAAATTCATAATATCCATTTATATCTGTAATTGTAGAAACAGTTGGTCCATCATCTCCATTTCCGCAAATTCCATCAGCACCACAATCTAATAAATTAACAGTAACACCCGATAATATATTTTCACCATCACCTTGAACACCATCAGCATTATTATCTTCCCAAATCGTACCAGCAATTGCATTATTCACATCATAACCAAAATCAGCACTAGTATTATCATTAGCCCCAGCTATAATAACTGTTGTTAAATTATCACAAGTAGAACAAACAGTTCCTACTTCGTCAGGGTCACCTGTTTGAGACACTGTTCCTGGAATAGTAGAAGGATCTACCGTAATAGTATATGTTGCATCTAAAAGCCCATCAAATTCATAAAACCCATTTTCATCTGTTACTGTTATAATTAGAGAACCCGCAGTATATAATATACCTTCAATCCATAAATCTACAGTTGAAACTAAAGTAACCATTACGCCCTCTAAACCATTTTCTCCGACATCTTGAATTCCATTTCCATTTAAATCATTCCAAATAAAATCACCAATAGAACCTGTAGGATTTATGAAAACAGAAGCGATATCTGAATCGTCATTCGCAATATCTCCGTCAGCAAATGTCGCTCCGGATACAGTCCCTAAGTTATCTGTTGGATTGGCAGTTGCACAAGCATTTGGGTCTTTAGCTACAAAGGTAACTTCAACTGTTTGAGTGTTTCCAGCATTAATATGCCCTACATCATTCCATGTAATCAAGCCTGTAATATTATCTACAAGGTCTGGTTCTATACTCGCTTCTAAAAATTCTAGATAACAAGGATCAAAATTATCTGTAAGAGGAACGGGTGAAAGAGTAGTTTCTGGATTAAATCCACTATTTACTGAAATCCATTCATAAGAATAACAAACATTATTTATTGTTCCTCCAGGCACAATATTATTATATTCTAATAAAGCTCCTCCGCTGTATGAAATACCAAGAGTATGGGCTAAAGTTTCATCTATTTCATTTACCATAATTTGTACTTCACCTGATGCTTCATGTAATACAATTTGAAGGCTAAGAGGTGTAGTTGTACCAAAATAATATATATCTGTAAAATCTAATATAAATAATCTATTAGGAGCTACGCCTGATGTACCATAAGTTATGGCTCCTGGGCTAGTACTCGGATTTAAATCTGCCCAGATATGAATACAATTATCATATGAAGCATTAGGTAAGTTGACTAGTGGATAGCCATTGCCACCAGGAGCAGTAAAACACATTTGACCATTTGAAGTAATTGTCATACTTGTACCTATAGGGTATAATGTACCTCCAAAATTAAAATCAAAAGGTAAGGTAGTTGTTGTAGTTCCATCATCTGGAGGAGAAGACCAAGTAGAAGGAGTATCAATTGTATATGGAATATAATCACAAGTAGAAGCATTATAATTTGAACAATTCGTTTCATTAGGATTAATTGTTTCTATTTGTAATGAAATCGCATCTACAGATAATGTAGCACCATCCCAAGAAGCGGCATTTCCATCTCTGATTCCTATCAAACCTGCATGAATAGGGTTTGTAACAAAACTTTCCCAAGTTCTATATGAAGCAGTAATGTCAATTTCATGTGTAGCACAATTAGTAGTACCTACATGAACATCTCCTGCTGCTCCTGTCATCGTTTCTAATATAGTTCCATCATTATAAAAGCGAATTTCATCATTAGAAATTGGACCACTTAAACAAAATGTATATAATAATTTCACACTAGAAATATCACCACAAGAAGGTGTAGGGGGATCAAAAGAATCAAATAAAACATCATTTGAAGACATCCCTCCACTAGCTCTCCAAGGATCGATTTGTGTTGCAAAAACATTATCCGCTTCACCTATAATATTATCATCATTATTAAATTCTGCTCCATAAGATGCTCCTCTAGTCCGAGGAGCTGGAATAATAAGACCTCCTTCATAGGGATTTCCTGCTCCTGGAGGAGTAGGAAGTAAATTTTCTACAGCAATTTCATAAGTTACGTAATGATTTTCATAAGCAGGAGATTCTGAAATTAGATTTTTTGTTACTTCAATTACCTCTGTAAATCCAAAATTAGCTATCAAATAATCAGATAATTGAACAAAAGCTGTGTAAGATGTAGGAGTTGTAGGTACATTTCCTATTGGTATATCGGATTCATCTACTATTACAAAAAACAAGCCATCAGGTACATTTGTAAAAGAATAAGAACCATCAGCTATAGTTGTTTGGGTACTGTATAATATATCGTCATCATCTAAAACTCCATTATTATTAAAATCATAATATAAATTGACATCAACTGTAGGAATACCTGCTTCTGCACCATCTTGAGTACCATCAGCAATTGAACCTCCACCTGCTCCATCATCAAACCAAACTTGGCTCCCAATAGTATTGGTACCTGGTAAAAAGGTATTTTGTGTACTTTCTAAAAAAGGCTCTGTTAAACCTACACTTACACCTCCTACATTTTCTACAACTGAACCATAATCATTTGGGTAAGTAAGTGGAACATTTACAGAAAATGTTGCAGTAACAGTGGTAGAATTAGGAATATCTTCATTAAACTGCCACATAATATTTGTAACAGAGCTAGCACTTGGTTCAGTTTCAGACCAAGATAAACCATTATCAGTAGAATACATAATGGTATGAGATAAACCAGCAAAAGAGTTAGTCGCTGCTGCTGAACCTGCCACATAAGTTGTTCCTTCAGGGATTTCGTCTTGAATATTTGTAGGTAAATTCTGATCGAATGCTCCAAATGAATTTCCTGTACTATTTGTGAAAGATAAAGAATAATCTATTTGATCTGGAAGAGAAGTTAAAGTAGATTGTCCAGTTTTATTAAAAGAAAGACCAGTGATTTCAGAACCATTCAATCCAATGAAAGTACCATAATCACCATTAAATTTTTCATTATTTCTACCAGAAGCCACTTCTTGATAAGGAGAAATACTAGAAGTACATCCTCCTCCAATAGCTACCCATTCATAAAATACTAAACCTACAGCACCTCTATTATTAGAAGGTAAATCTGTAAAATACATTTGATTTTCGAATGGATATAAAGCTTCCGTTCCATCAGTTTTCTTTACAATTACTAATCCGTAAGTTCTAACTAATCTAAAACAGCAAGGGTCAAAATTGTAAGGGTCACCTACAGGACACATAAATACATTATAATCGGGAACAAAATCTCCATTATTATCAAAACCTTGATTGATATTTCCTAAGTCGAACCAAACTCCTTCTTGTAAATATGGGTCTCCAACAGGCGTTGCTGTATTTAAATCCCATCCTAAATATATCCCCTGATCTGACATGGCTTGTACATAAGCATCAGGAACTTTATTATCACCATTTGGCCAGATTTTATTCGCCATAGCAGAAATTTCACATCTTGGCCATACTGTCCAAGTATCATCGGCTGTAACACCATCGACTGTTGCCCAAGCATCTAACTCTAAAGATAAATCATCAGCTTCTTTGGCACATGCACCATATACAGGATCTCCACTATCATCAGTCTTAGGATATCTAATCAACCAGTACTGAACGTTACACTCACCAGGTGCCAATTCTGGTAAAATTCTTACGCCTTGGTCACAGTCACTTAACTCTAAAGACAATAAACCTGTTAGTCCAGCATGTGTTTTATCAGGGAAATCACCTACTACTGGAACCGTTGTATAAGTAGCATCGTCATAATTACCAATATTTACATGAACATTGGTCATTGTAGTCGTTGTACTTAAATTACAAACTCTTACTCCAGCATAGAAAGACTCTGGCTGATAGCCTCTGTTAGAATCTTCTACTAAGTTGTAAGGCGATAGTATTTCTACGCTTAAATCACCATTAATGCCTATAGCATAGATGTTAGAATAAAATAATAGAGTCATTAAAAATGAAGAACCAATAGCTAAAATGTTCTTAGTTGTCATCATCTCGTCGATATTTAGATTTGTGTTCAAAGAAAGGTTATTTAATAAACTTCGACAAGCTAAAAACAAGACTTATGCCAAGATAAACTAAAAAAAAAGCTAAAAAACACTAATTTGTGACATAGTAAAAAACGGGTTTTTGGAAATTATCTAAACATATAGAGGGTTTTAAAACACTTTTGTAATTAAACAATAGTTTTTGTGACTTCTTTTTTGTTAATTTTTCTGATTTTTTTTGTGACAACTTTAATACTATTATTAATTAAAATTTAAAATTAATACTAATCTAGGACAGAACTTTCCATTTTTTTATTTTATCTAATCTGATTTCAAGTCCGTTCTCTAATATCATAAATTCTTCTTTATTTTGAGTTTTCAAAGTTTTGATGATTGAGCTTATGGTTTGAATATTTTGATTTTCATCTAAATATTCAAAATATATTTTTTTCTTCAAAATAGCATTCATTTCAAAATGGTCGTAAATACCACAATCTATAGGTTTATATTTATCTTTCATAAAATTCAATTATCACACAAAAAATAAAGAATATTCTTTATTAAGAGCATATTTAAATATTAATCTTTATGAAAATCAACATATTAAGAACTTGTCTTTATAAATATTTTATCG
>JAHDBK010000122.1:6634-9094 GCA_020630455.1 Saprospiraceae bacterium | reverse complement strand
ATAAAGAACTGCCATTATTTAAGCAGTTAAAATTTTTGTTATTAATACCTAAAACCTATGGATAAAATTTACAAAGATTTATTTAAAGTAGGCTGGGCTTCTATCTTTTTAGTGTTGCCCTTTACGGTTTTTTTTATTGATTTATTTATCAATACGGTTAAAAGTTATTTAACAGTTGATTTAAATTCTAATATTATTGATACTACTTTAGAAGATTTATTTATACTTCCATTATTAGTTTTAGGCTTATTAGCAGGATCTATTTCCTCTCTTATTTTTATTATTAATAATAGAAAAAAGAACATAAAGTGGCTGAATATAAGTTTGGTGTTAAGGATTATAGCATGGGGGGTATTAACTGTATCCTTGCTTCTAATTATGGGATTAGCAATTTATTCTTTAGCTTTTCTAAGGCGTTAAAACATTGTATCTATGGAAAAAATATACGACGCTCTAAAAACAATTGCTTGGGTATCGATAATTCCTTTATTCATTGCGAGTCTTATTTTTGGAGTAGCTACTTATTTTGTTTTGTCTGAAGGTGAATTATTCAGTTCGGTATTAGCATTAATCATTTTTTTGACTTTGTTTGGAACATTTTTATCTTCTATATTATTAATCATGAGTTCAAGAACTAAAAGCTTAAAATTGCTTAATATTAGTCTAATTTTAAGAATTATAGGAGTGATTATGTTAATGAAATTCTTAGTTTTGTTTTTTATAATGGGTTTAGAATCTGTTTATATTGGAGATTTTTTCATCCCTGACCAAAATTGATTAGAATGGATAAACTATATAAATATTATATGAGAATTGGCTGGTCTACAGCGTTAATAGCAGGAGTAATTACGCTCTTTTCTTTATTTATGATGTATGAGTATTTAATGTTAGATAGCATTAGAAATACCAATGCATTTATACTTGGTGTTGTTACCGTTATTGTTTCTTTAATGGCGAGTTTTGCGGTTTTTGGGTTCATATACGCTTATTACAAAAACAATATTAAAGTCTTTAGTATTAGTTTAATCTTTAAAATGGTAAGCCTAATTGCATTGAATATTTTCCTTGTATTTTTTATGGTTAATATTGTTTATTTCACTTTATTTTTTGCTTTTCCTGATTAGAAGCATGTTTAAATTTTATACTTATGATTTTATTAGACGATTTAGAAACTGAAGATGTAGATGCGATTCCATCTCATATTATTAATAAATTGCAAATATTGGGATTCTTACAAATTTTAGTAGGAATTACTTGTTGTATATTATCAGTTATAATATTTTTATTAGTTATAAAAAGTAGGACTAATGTAGAAGTATGGATTATGATAATTGATTTTTTTATATTAGTTTGGGGTGGCTTGTTTGCTTGGAATTCTATCATGATGTTTCAAGGAGCAAGAAATTATCCTATACAAAAAGAAAAGCTCTTCAAAGCATTACAATATCAGCCCGTATTTTGGATAAGTATGATTGTAGGGGTTTTATTTATCTTTATTGCTAATTATTAAAAGATAAATAAAATTCTTTATTTTTTGCTTGGTTTGCTTGCTTTGTATTAACAAAAATTTCAAATTCATTATTAAAATTTTAATAAGAAATCTGTACCTTTAGGCGTTAGAAAGTAGTCTAAACGATAAATAATTAAATTAATAAGGATATGAAAAAATACTCATTTTTAAGCATTATAGCATTTATTGTCATTAGTATGTCTTTTCAAGGATGTAAAGGAATGGCGAAGCCTGGTGGCGGCTTTAATTTATTTAGTGTGCAACAAGATGCACAATTAGGTTTACAAGTTAAGAACGAAATAGAAAGCGATAGAACGCAGTTTCCTATTTTAGATGAAAGTAGAAATAAGGAGGCCTATAGGATAATTAGAGATATGACTAATGAAATACTGAACTCAGGGAAAATAGTTCATAGAAATGAATTTGCTTGGGAAGTCAAAATTATAGATGATGACCAAACTTTAAATGCCTTTTGCACACCTGGTGGATATATTTATGTATATACGGGATTAATAAAATTCTTAGAAAAAGAAGACGAATTAGCGGGTGTTATGGGACATGAAATCGCACATGCAGACCAAAGGCACTCTACTCGTCAAATGACTAAAATGTATGGTATTTCTGTACTAGCGTCTGCATTGGCAGGAAATAAAGAAACGCTAGCACAAATTACAGCGGGTTTAATCGGATTGAAATTTAGTAGAACCCACGAGACAGAAGCAGATTTATATTCAGTAAGATACTTAGGTGGAACGAGGTTTAATTGTGCTGGTGCAGCAGGTTTCTTTGAAAAAATGTTGGGTCAACAAACGCCTCCTCAATTTTTGAGTACTCATCCCAATCCTGATAATAGGGTAGCTACTATCAAAGCAAAAGCTCAAGAAGATGGTTGTAAAATGTCTAATACAAGTGATCAATCAAGATATCAAAGATTAAAGAGTTTATTGTAG
>JAHDBK010000122.1:0-6534 GCA_020630455.1 Saprospiraceae bacterium | reverse complement strand
TAATAATAAACAAAAGGGTTTCGATGATTATCGAAACCCTTTTATTTATCTAAACTATCAAAATAGAATGTTTAGAATGTTTGAGTATGAATACTAATTAATTTTTTTGGGCAACAGGGACTTTTTCTTCTTTTCTTGATTTGTTGAATGTTAATCTTTCAACTTCATCTCCTTCAACTAATTCTAAATGATAAATGCCATTTGAAAGATAATCAATTTCTAAAACGAAATCATTTAAACCAGCAGTAGCTACTATATCCTGAGTTGATAAAACATCACCGTTTACATCTTTTATTTGACAAGTAACTACAGCATCTTTTATAATATCAAAAGTAACATCAATGATATCTCTTTCTAAAGAAGAATTGATACTTGTAATCATAAAGTTATTTTCTAATAATTTATCAACAATAGTAGTTGATGAATAAGAAAAATCACCGCTAAAATCTACTTGCTTAATTCTATAATAAGCTTTCCCTTTTCTAGCATCTAAGTCCATAAATCTGTAAGTTTGAGTCTCTTCATCTATATCTCCTAAACTTTCTACTGTACCGATTACAGAAAATTCTACATTGTCTAAAGACTTCTCAACTTGAAACATTTGATTGTTTAATTCGTAAGTAGTAGACCATTCTAGTAAATTACCAATACTGAACTCTGTACCTACTACAAATGACTGAAAAGTACAATCTGCTTTTAATGAACCAAAGCTTAACAAGAACACAATTAAAAAGGCAACATTTTTCATAACTAAAATATTTTTTATGTTTTTTAAAGATATGAGCACAAGTTGTAGCTTTTTGCAATTTATTTCAACTCGCCCACTTTTAGTTTTTGTGACAACAATAAGTTATATATATTGTTTTTTTTAATATTTTAGTAACAAAATTTATGCCATATTATAATTTTATTAATATATTTTTAATTAAATATTAATATAATACATATTTAATTAATTAAGTATTGTAATTAGGTGTAATTTTAAAAAACGATTAGATTTATTTGGCTTGTAACAGATTTGCATTCAACATTCTATCCTCAATCCATTGTCTAGAAGGGTCAATTCCACCATTTAAATAGTATTCTGCTAATAAACTGGCAATTGGAGCAGCATAAGAACCACCAAAACCTGCATTTTCAATAAATACAGCGATGGCAATTTGAGGGTCTTCTTTAGGTGCAAAACAGAAAAATACAGAGTGGTCTGTTCCTACATTCTCAGAAGTTCCTGTTTTCCCACAAAGGATAAAAGATGGAACGGCAGCCATTCGAGCAGTACCAGAAGTAACAGCTAATTCCATTCCGTCGTGAATTACATCAAAATGTTGCTTATCTATTCCTGTATGGAATTTAGGATAACGAAGCATAGTAGCAATACTATCTTCATGGTTAATAATATCTGTTGCTAAATGCGGTTGAACATACCAGCCCTTATTGGCTATTGTTGCTGCAACATTGGCCATCTGAAGAGTTGTGAGTTGATTTTCTCCTTGACCAATAGCTAATGAAATAACGGTAGGAGATTTCCAGCTCCCTTTGTTTTTGGGATACATTTTATCATAAAATGCGGCTGTTGGGATAAGTCCGCTTTTTTCACCAGGCAAATCTACTCCAAGCGGTCGCCCTAGACCAAATCTTTGAATAGATGAAACTAAACTATCTAAACCTGCTTGTGGATTTCTATATCCATATCGGTCAACCATGTCTCTAAATAATTGACAATAATAAGAATTACATGAATGTTGTAAGGCCATAGCAATATTAGATGGATAAACATGAGCATGGCAACCCAAAGGCCTTGAACCACCATAATCGTAGCCTCCTTTACAACTAACTCCTCTATTTTCATCCCAAATACCAGATTGTAAACCAATGGCAGAAGTTATTGATTTAAAAATTGAACCAGGAGGATATTCAGCCATTATAGCTCTATCAAAAAAAGGTTTTAAAGTGTCAGAATCTAATGCTGCCACAATTTTACCTCTATCTTTATTAATAGATAATAAATTTGGATTGTAAGTAGGTGTGCTTAGCATCGCTAATATTTCACCAGACTTCGGTTCTATAACAACCACTCCTCCTCTTTTATTTCCCATTAATTTTTCAGCATAAACTTGTAGTTCAATGTCTAAACCAGTTTTGATATCTTTACCTGAAACGGGGAGGATGTCTTGTTCGCCACCTAGCCAACTTCCTTCAATCCTACCGAAATTATCCTTCATTGCTTTTTTAGAACCTTTTTGTCCTCTTAGTTCCTCTTCATATTGTGCTTCTAGTCCTTTAACTCCAACATAATCTCCTCTAGAATAAACTCCTTCAGAATTGTCAATTTGTTTTTGATTAACCTCATTAATATATCCCAACACATGGGCACCTGCATTGTAAGGATAGCTCCTAATATTTCTGATTTGAAGAAAAAATCCAGGAAATTCATATAAGCTTTCTTGGAATTTTGCACATTCTTCTGCTGGAATTTTCTTTAAAAAAGCAAAGGGTACTCTTTTGTCAAATCTATCGTTATTAAAATCTTTATTTAAATTTTCATTAAATTCATCTAATGTAATATTCAATAGCTTACAAAACTTGAGGGTGTCCATTTCTCCAACTAGATTATATACAACCATCAAGTCATACATTGCTTTATTAGTAACGAGCAATCTATCTTTCCTATCCAAGATCAATCCACGAGAAGGGTATATAGTCATATCTGATATGACGACAGATTGGGCAAGTTGGGCATAAGTTTTATCAATTACTTGTAATTGAAAAGATTTAAAAATTAATGCTAAGGCAATTATAATAAAAAAACCTCTAATGATTATTACTCTATCTTTATTGGTATCTTTTTCTGCCATGGTTTTAATTTTTAGTATTAAAAATAAAAGATTGAATTAAAATTAAAACCATAGAAAGGACGATGCTTACAACAGAATGGTATATTATTTCTTTAATATAAACTATAGAAAAATAAACCATAGAATAATACCATACAATATGGATAGAAATTAATGCCAAAGTATAGTATATATATTTTAAAGTACCTAATCTATATCTTGTGGGACTCTGACCAGCTGGAAATCCTCCTTTGGGTTCTTGAAACCTTAGTAGGGTAGGTCTAAATGCTGCGGTCATTACAAGTGCTGCTGCATGTACTCCTAGAGAGTTATAAAACATATCTATAATTATTCCCATCAAAAAAGCTATTAATAAAACTATAGCAGGTCGCATATCGTATGGCAATAAAAGTATAAATAATGGGTATATGATAATATGAAAATAAGGAGTTAAAGGACCTTCTAAACTCAAAGGCAAATATTGTAATATGAATACTTGTACGAGTATTAATATTATAAATCTAAACGCATTAGTATATACAATACTATTCATTTTTTATTTTTTCTTCTAATTCTAATTGTTCTTTTGCAAAATCATTATGAACAATATAAACGTGTTCTAATTGATTAATATCTTCTGTTAACCTAGCCTTTATTAAATGAAAAGATGATCCTTTTTCTTTTTCTACTTTTTCAATAATGGCAACAGATAAACCTTTTGGAAAAATAGCTGAATAACCACTGGTAACTATAGTATCTCCTACTACAACATCTGCATGTCTCGGAATGGCTTCTATTTTAACAATATTTGGGTCTTTAGCATCCCATACCATATTGCCAAAATAATTATTTCTTCTAATTGCTACTGAAATTTTAGATTGCCTGTGTAAAACAGACATAGCAATTGAATACCAATCATTACTTGCTAATATTATCCCTGCGATACCATTAGAACCAATAAGTCCAGTATTAGGCTTTACACCATGTTTAGTTCCTCTATTTATAGTAATGTAATTATTAGGTCTATTATTAGAGTTATTAATTACTCTTGCTGCTGTATATGTATATTGGTCAATATAATCAGAGCTATCTGATTTTTCTGTAATAATAATATTATTAAATTTGGACTCCTCTAATCTTTGGAATAGTCTAGCATTATCTTCAGATATTTTATTGTTGACTTCATCATAATAAAATATTCTAGTAAAATTATCCTTAGTATTATATAACCAGCTAGTGAAGGCAGTGCTTGTGGCCGAAAAAATTTTGCCTTGTTTTTCATTGAATTCTACAATCAGTAGTATACATATCATTTGTAAAATGACAAACAAGAATACAGTTGAGTATCTCGATAGTGACTGAAAAGTAGATTGCATACCTTAAGTTATATAAGTAATGAGTACTAAGTATCAAGTATTAAGTTATAAAACACTGTATTAGGTCTTTAGCTTAGAGCATGTTTAGAACAGTAAGCACATGATTTAGTGGCTAAAACCTTTAAAATTTCATTAAATAATAGACAAATTATACCCAATCTAAATTAGATGCTTTTTCTATCTATTAAAAATGAAAATTTATTAGTATTTTTTAATGCTATTCCTGTACCTCTAACTACCGCTCTTAATGGGTCTTCAGCAACATGGACTTCAAGTTTCGTCTTTTGACTAATTCTTTTGTCTAATCCTCTTAGTAAGGCTCCTCCACCTGTAAGATATAATCCCGTCTTATAAATGTCGGAAGCTAATTCAGGAGGAGTATTTTCCAATGCTTTTAAAACGGCGTCTTCTATCTTAGAAATAGATTTATCTAAAGCATGGGCTACTTCTCCATAGGATATTTTTATTTGTTTCGGAATCCCCGTCATTAAATCACGACCATTAACCGCATAGTCTTCTGGTGGATTTTCTAAATCATGAAGGGCAGAACCTGCATTGATTTTTATTTGTTCAGCAGTACGTTCTCCAATAAGGATATTGTGTTGACGTTTCATATAATTCATAATATCCATAGTGAATTCATCACCTGCTATACGGATTGATTGATCACAGACAATACCTGACAAGGCAATTACCGCAATTTCAGTAGTACCTCCCCCTATATCAATAATCATGTTTCCAACGGGTTCTTCAACATCAAGTCCGATACCCAAAGCAGCAGCCATTGGTTCGTGTATTAAATATGTTTCTTTAGAATCAACATGGTCTGCAGAATCAAAAACCGCTCTTTTTTCAACTTCAGTTATACCCGAAGGGATACAGATAACCATTTTCAAATAGCTGAATAATTGCTTTTTGCTTTGCATCATTCTAATCATGCCTGCAATCATGCTTTCGGCAGCTTGAAAATCGGCAATTACACCATCTCTTAATGGACGTACCGTTTTTATATCTTCATGGGTTTTTCCATGCATCTGCATGGCTTTTCTTCCTACGGCTATTATTTCATTAGTTCTTCTATCAATTGCTACAATAGACGGTTCATCGACAATTACTTTACCATCTTCAATGATAAGTGTATTTGCAGTACCTAAATCTATTGCTATTTCTTTTTTAAAAAAATTAAATAATTTCATCTTGTGATTATCCTCCTTTATCTATTTTTACGGAATTCTCTTGTTTTGTTGACTTGTTTTTATATGATATGGGTATTTGTATTTTTATACTACAAAGGACGTTATTTTTTTATAAAAAAAATAATAAAAACTCCCTTTTTTATATAAAAAAATACATTAAAAGGCTAAATTAATAAAAAGCCCTTTTTTTAAGTAAAAATAAAGCACTTTTTTTATTTATAACTTATTAATACTCTCCCAAATAGCCCAAAAATGCGAAGCACTTCCAGCCAAAACAAAAAGGTGCCAAATAGCGTGATGGTACATCCATTTTTTCCATAAATAAAACACTACTCCTACAGCATAGAAGACGCCTCCAATAGCAATCCATTTAAAAATGCTTTGAGGCATAATTTCTAAAATATTACTTGGGAAAACTAAAATTAAACCACCCATTAATACATAAGCTATGGTAGATAATATTTTGAATTTTTTTACAAAAAATATTTTAAAAATAACTCCAAAAAGAGTGATGGTCCACAGTGTAATTAATAAGCTCTTTCCTAAATAATCGTATTCATATAAAAAGATAAAAGGAGTATATGTCCCAGCTATTAAAAAATAAATACTGATGTGGTCTAATGTTTTGAGAACTAGCTTTATTTTTGGATGGCTAAAACTGTGGTATAATGTTGAAAATGTATAAACCATGAGCATAGAGAGCCCAAATATACAAACCCCAAGGAGTACAAAGGAAGAAGATTTGATGGCTACTTGAGTAATTAAAGCAGGGATGGCAATTATAGATAAAATGAGTCCAAACCCATGTGTTATACTATTCGCCAATTCTTTATTAAGTTCTTTTGGACTCAAATTCATATTTTATTGTAATTAAATTTAGAGTATAATTTTAAAACAAAGTAAGTTGTTGTACAAAAGGAATTTTTGCGTTTATAAAATTAAATAATAAAGAATTTTTTTTATTATTTAAATCTCAGTCTAAAACATAATGCCTAATTTCTATTGTCTTTCTACTTAATACACTGTAACATAAATAAAACTGCATTTTGAAAGAGCCTTTTGTTCTGACTCTACTTCACGTCCTCGCCTTAATAGCTAAGGCTATTAGGCTGCGGGCGTTCATTGATT
>JAHDBK010000121.1 GCA_020630455.1 Saprospiraceae bacterium | reverse complement strand
CAATAACTAATAAAATAGCTAAACCACTAAAAAGTATTCAAAGTTCCGAAATAATAAATGATGAATTCGAAATAGATGAAGAAATTTGGAATGAATCAGATGAAATATCAATGGCAGACCTTGACATAATTGATGAAAATGTTAATAGCTTTGAAGACAATGAATAATCTTAATGATTTAAATAAAAAAAGGGATTTGCTTTTAGCAAATCCCTTTTTTTATTTAAATCATTAAAAGTATGTTCAAATTATTCAATAATCATTCTATGTGAAATTGTTCCATTTTCATTAGAGAAAGAATAGATATACATTCCTGCATCTAATTGAGAACCATCAAACTCAATATTTTGAGCTCCATTTAAATATACTTCACGAGTATGAACTAACTCTCCTAATAAATTATAAACACTAAAGTTATAATTTCCAGCTTCAGCATTTACTTGAATATTCGTAATCTCATCAAAAGGATTAGGAATATTTTGTCCAATACTTAACTGCTCATTAATAACATCTTGATTAGGGCTACTTGCTTCTACCCAAAATGCATAAGCACAAACTGGTAAACCTAATGGATTATCAGCAGGGTCAGCACTAGCTGGAGGAAAAGTAATTGTTAGATTAAGAGGAATGTCTGGAATTGGATCAGGATTATCAATTGCAGCAGCCACTGTAGTAGTAATAATGACTTCATTCCTTCCTAATTGGGCTGGATTAGTCGCAGTACCTTGTAACTTCATACAACCTGGAGCACCACCTGGATAAACACAATCAGCAGGATTACAAACATATTCCATACCATCAGGAATTCCATCTACAGAAGTAACCGTTACAGAATTCAAAAGAGCTGTTTGTCCTTGAAATTCAAAAGAAGCTGGAGTTTGAACAGTAAATGTAAATTCAAATGGCTGATTTAAGTAAATAGTATCCATAAGAACTGAATCACATGGTTCAACAGCATCTGCTGGTAGAGGAGATACTCCTAAGAAATCGGGTGGTAAGGTGTCATCAGGATCACAGTTTTGTGCTTCGATATTTAAAGCAACAAAATTGAACATAATAAAGAGTAAAAATAACTTTTTCATAAATTAATTTTGTGTTATTAAATAATAATAATTTTTAATTTAAACCGTAAATATAAGACATTGAACTAATATTTAATCCTTTCAACTATCATTTAACACTACTATTTGATTCAATTTGACAAAAATAATATTAATAATAAAGAAAATTCTTTATTATTACTTCATATTATTTATATAATAATTTCTAAAATGCTGGTCTAAAAGGGGTATTATTCAATACCTCTTCGATTTTTGACATTACTTCTTCTGTTAATAAGGGCAATACCTCTAAAGACTCCAAAGTCTCTTCTAAATGATGTACTTTTGATGCTCCTAAAATAATAGTACTTACATTGGGATTCGCAGCACACCACGCTACTGCTAATTTAGGGAGGCTCGTTCCTAATTCATCAGCTATCTTTTTTAATTCTTTAACCTTTTTATTCTTTTCTTCATTTAGAGAACGTTCTTTTAACCACTCCATTCCATCCATATTCAAACGAGTATCTGTAGGATTATCATTCAAATACTTACCTGTCAATACTCCAGAAGCTAGAGGCGACCAAATGGTTGTACCCAAACCTACTGTTTTATAAATCTGTCCATATTCTACTTCCACTTTATCTCTATGAAACATATTATATTGAGGTTGTTCCATAGTAGGTCCTATCAAACCATATTTTTCAGCGACCATGTGAGCTTCCATAATTTCTTGAGCCGACCATTCACTTGTACCCCAATAAAATATTTTTCCTTGGCGAATCAAATCATTCATAGTCCTAACTGTTTCTTCAATAGGCGTATTTTTGTCTGGACGATGGCAAAAGAATAAGTCTAAATATTCAACTTGTAATCTTCTCAGTGCATCATGACAAGCCTCAACTACATGTTTCCTACTCAAACCTGTTTGATTCGGTTTTTTACGACCATCCCCAAAAAATACTTTACTTGAAACGACATAAGAGGTTCTATCCCAATTGAGTTTTTTAAGAATTTTACCCATGACGATTTCGGATTGTCCTCTTGCATAAATTTCTGCATTGTCAAAGAAATTCACACCAGCTTCATATGCCGTTATCATTAATTGTTCTGCTACATCATCTCCAATTTGTTTTCCAAAAGTAAGCCACGAACCCAAAGAAAGTGTACTCACTTGCAAACCTGATTTGCCCAGCCTTCTGTATTCCATAATTTTTATTTTTGTTTTAATTTTTTAATTTGTTCTAATTGATTTAAATCCAATTTCAAAACCCCTCCTTTAAGGTTATATAATTGATTATATTCATTTTTGGATTGTAATAATTCAATGGCTGTTTGACTTCTACAACCACTTCTGCAATAAACAACTGTTTTAGTATTTTTTTTGACTTCATTCCATCTTTTTTCCAATTCCTTTAAAGGAATGTGTAAGCCTCCAATATTGACTTGCTTCCTTTCCCAATCTTCTCTTACATCTAATAATTGAAAATGCTCCTCACTTTTATACCATTGATATAATTCTTCATTAGAAATTTCTTCAACATCATCATCAATATTACAAGAATGATTATCTTCAGCTAATGCTTCAATTGGATAATCAAAATAAGGTATATTCATTTTTTGAAAACTCAAATCAGCCGCATCAATAAATAGCATTTGATTAATCAAAGGCATTCCTATTCCACAAATAATTTTTATTACCTCTGATGCTTGGATACTCCCTACGATGCCTGGTAAAACACCTAAAACACCTGCCTCTGCACAGGATTTATATTCTTGTGGAGGAGATGGAAATATGTGCCTATAATGAACAGACCTCGTTTCTTTATAGGGTGCATTAAAAACAGCTACTTGTCCTTGCATTCTATATATAGAAGCAAATACATTTATTTTATTCATCATTACACAAGCATCGTTGACTAGATACCGAGTAGGGAAATTATCCGTTCCATCACAAACCAAATCATAGTCCTCAAATACCTCAAATACATTCTTATTATTTAAACGAAAAGGATAAATACGAATGTCAATTAAAGGATTCATTTGAAGCAATTGTCTTTTGGCACATTCTACTTTTAATTTTCCTATATCACTTACTTGGTAAAGGATTTGTCTTTGAAGATTGGAAACATCTACTACATCATCGTCTATTATTCCTATATGACCAATTCCAGCAGCTGCTAAATACATCAATAAAGGTGAAGAAAGACCACCAGCACCCACTACCAAAACTTTAGCTTGTTTTAGTTTTTGTTGACCTTTTGCTGTGATTTCGGGCATAATAATATGCCGATGATAGCGTTTTTTTTCTTCTTCGTTTAAATTCATAGCTTTTAAAAATAATAAAGAAAATTCTTTATTATTTTACTTTTTTCATTAATATTATTATAAAAAAAATTAAAATAATATAAGTATCATTAGCAAAAATAACATATAGGTCGCTATATTCGTTGTAATGTTATCAAATAAATTTAAATTAATATATTGATGAAAAATAAAATTTTAATAATTGCAATCTTATTCTTAAGCAAATCTATCCTAGCTCAAAAAGCGCCAGTAAAAGTCACGTGGGGTGCTTATGACAAAAAAAGTAGAAGTTCTACTGTAATTGATTTAATTGGCAATGACAAAGTGGGTTATTATGTAATTAGGACTAAAGGAAATATGCTTGGTGGAGGAATATTTGGAGGAGGAAATAACATCATTATTGATAAACTCAATGATAAAATGAATGTGGTTAAATCTGAAAAAGTCAATATGGATTATAAAGGAAAGAGAAGGGCTTATGAAGGATTTTACCTTTTAAAAAACAACCTCGTTCTTTTATCTTCATATAAAAATAATAAAAAAGATAAAGAATTCATTTTTGCAGAATCCATCAATTTAAAAACATTAAAACCAAAGGGTGATTTGAAAATTGTAATGGAAATGGAAAGCGAATATCGTTTCAGACAAGGCGATTTTAATATCCGATTTTCTAGAGATTCTTCAAAGATGTTAGTTTTTGGAAATATCAGTAATAAAGGAAGAGAAAACGAAAGTTTTCAAATAAAAGTAATGGATAATTCTTTGAAAGAATTATGGGAAAATGTGATTGAGTTGCCTTATGACGAAAATACTTTTGGAGTCAATAATTTTAATGTTAATAATAATGGTGATGTATTGGTCTTAGGAAAAATATATCCAAGAGGAGTTAGAAAAACGAGAAATGACCGCTCTAATTATTTTTATACCTTATTATCTTATAAAAAAGGAGAAAATAATGCAAAAGAATACAAACTAGACCTAGGGGATAAATTCATTACCGATTTGACCGTAGAATCCAATAATAGAGATAAAATAATATGTGCTGGTTTTTATTCTGATAGAGCTGGCTTCAGACAAAGGGGAACTTATTATATTCAAATTGATGCCAATAGTGGAGAAATTATAAGTCAAAACCTTAAAGAATTTGATTTTGAATTTTTAACGGAACTAATGACTGAAAAACAGAAAAGAAAAGCCGCTAAAAATGAAGCTAAAGGTAAAGAAAATAGACAAGCTGAATTGTATTCTTATGACCTCGATGATTTGATTTTGCGTTCTGATGGTGGGGCTTTATTATTGGCTGAGCAATATTACGTGACTACTTCTACAACTACGCAAAGAAGCCCTACAGGTTTTTGGGAAACTAGGACTAATTTTCATTATCATTATAATGGAATCATTGCCGTAAATATCAATCCTAAAGGAACAATTGATTGGGCGAGTCACATTCCTAAATACCAAAGAAGTACAAATGATGGTGGGTTTTATTCATCTTATTCTCATCATATTGGTAAAGATGCTATTTATGTTATTTTTAATGATAATGTAAAAAACTTAGAAAGAAGGAAAAGCAAAGACAAAAGATTAACTAGTGCCTTCAGAAAATACAAAGACTCTATCGCCGTTCTGGCTAAAATTTCATTAAATGGAAAAGTGAGCTTCTACCCTCTTTTTGGAAACAAGGAACTCAAAACGATGGTACGTCCTAAAATTGGAACTCAAATTGGCAAAAACACGTCCATTATTTATGGTGTAAAAGGTAAAAAATATCGCTTTGCTCGATTAGATTTTTAATAGTATTCACATACAATATACAAGCAGATAATAAAGAAAATTCTTTATTATCTGCTTTTTTACATTTACTGAATAACTGCCAATATTTTATCTAATTCATCAAAAGAAGCGACTTCTTTCATTTCAATATCTGTGGTTTCTTCGGCGGTTATATATTCTTTGAGTCCTACTTTTACATTACCTTTTTTAGTTACACTCAAAGCAATTACAAAAACTTCTTCATTTCCTCCTACTTGGTCAAAATTAAATTTATCATCATCTAAATTCCAAGTAGAAACAACAGAGCGTCTATTTTTATAAACTAGTTTCACCTCAGTATTATTAAAATCTTCTTCAATTTTGACTTTTTGATTCACCAATATTTCTGCTTCCTCTCTCAAAAACAAATCACAATTAGCCAAGCCCATTCTTTCAGGTTTAAAAACTAAATATGCAATTTCATCAGCCATAAGGTCCTCCATTTCTCTAAAATCCTTACCACTGTATTTTTCATTCAGACTGTCTCTGTTCATTGCATTTTCCATCAACACCATATCAGACCGCACCCCTCTAGACCTGCCACCAAATAATAAGTCATTATTTTTTTTACCAAACCAACGTTTTAAAAAACACTTTTTTTTCTTTTTCCTATTATAACTATTAAAAGGTTTATCTATCCAAAAATCTGTTTTTTCAACAATATCCAAATTTTCGTCTGAATAAGGAATCCAATTGATATTTTGGCTTTCTGGATGGCGTTCACCCCAAAAGCCTAAAATTCCTTCAGGTATATCTTTTCGATTACCATCATAAGGAACTAAACAAGTATAGTCTTTACCCTCTTTGAGTTGCACTTCTTGTTCCCCACAAAAAGCTTTCACTTCATACATTCCATAAGAAACCAATTGAGCACCATTAGAAACGGTTGTTATATTCCCATAAATCATGGAGCGTTTGTCATTATATTCTGTCAATTGTATTTCAATGTCTTTTCCACATTCACTATCAAAAGCATTTTTATCAAAATAAAAAATCAAACCGTCCTTAGTGGTAAAGGTCAAATCTTTGTCTGTTTTTTTATAAAATCGCTGTACTTCTAGTTGGTTTTTAAACAAGTCATACATTTCGGTACGAGTGAGAAATTTCTCTTTAGGTGCTTCTTCTATTGGTATTGGAGGTTTTTCATTCATCACTCTTTTTTTGTAGGTCAAAGTAATTTCTACCCTCCTATTACTCTGTTTGCCCGCTTCGTTTTCATTAGTTTGTACTGGTTGGCTTTCGCCAAAATGAGCTTCGCTCACTAGATGACTACTCACCCCTATATTATTGAGATAATGCTTTACTGAAGCGACTCTTTTTTGAGAAAGAATGATATTATAAGCATCGCTACCATCTCCATCGGTATGACCTTTTAGAGATATACTTTGAACATCTTTACCTTGGATAAGATAATTTATTTTTGCTTGTTCTTCTTTATTAAGCAAATCGCTATCATGGTCAAAATAAACCGTTTCGTTTACACTAATGATTTGTGCGGAGCTAGTGGCTATCCATAAAAATAAGGATAGAAAAGTGAATACATTTTTCATGATTTTTAAAGTTTTACAGATTTGATGATTATTACTAAAACGTATGAATGAGGGTTTTTGTGTGTTTTTTGAATGATTTAATAAGCAATTTTTCATTTAAAAAACAGACTTCTCGTAAATTAATAAATAAAATTCTTTATCATTCATCATCATAGCCTAAAAACTGATTAGGGTTTTCTCGAAATGACTGGAGTTTTTTCTGGTAGGCTTCAAAAGTGGTTTTTAATTTCTTTTCATCTACATTTCCTTCATTTTCTATTTTAGACAAGTATACATTATGCTCTATACTTTTGAGTATTAAATAAATAATATGAATGGCTGATTGGTATTCTTCTTTTAAAAGATGGGGGTAAGATTTTTTAAGAGATAGGGGTATATTTTCATCATCAATCATCTGTTCAAACAAGTCGCTCAACATGATGTTTTTTCCTTTAACTTTCAATCCCTGCTCAATGATTGCTCCATCTTCAAATTTGTTTCCCCACTCTATATTATCCATATTATGCCACATCTCATCACTTGTAGAACCATGTAATAATAAAGCAATCCTCAAATAATCTGATGCTTGTTCTAAATCAGATTCTTCCTGAAAATTTAAAGAATATTTTTTTAAGTATTTTAATAATATTTCTTTTCCGCTAGCCATTTTTAAATATTTTCACCAATAAGCACATTATTATAATCACTATTCTCACTCAAAGTATAAAATCTAAATCTTTCATCATGATCATTCATTATGAGTACCAATACAGATTCTTTAAATTCCCATTTTACATTTTTTTCTAAAAATTTAATAAAATCCTTTTCTGGAAAATAATTATATGCACCTATTAAAACTCCTGTTTCTAACATTTTATCTCCTCCATACCAGCCTATTGGTAAATGTTTGGAATCTACAGATTTTATATTAAATGATTTTCCTTGATATTGAAATTTTGAAATTTGAATTAAAATTTCATCTTGGTTTTCTCCCACATCAAAAATGACAATTAAATTAGTAACCAAACTCATTTAAAGATAATTTTATAATAATTACAAATCTACAATCTAAATACTACTAATTCAATTAATAGTAAAAAAGCTTTGTAATTATCTTTACAAAAAACTACATTTGTATTAGATGTTATTACGTGAAGTTTTTTATGTAAGAAAAATTAGAATTTTTAGTTATAGTCGAGGCATTTCTCGAAAAGCATAGCCCTAGCTATGGTTGAGAGGAATAACGAAGAATATAATTAAAAAGACAATTTAGCTATAATCAATTTCTCGTAATAATATCTAATAATAAAACACAAACCATATTAGATGATAATCATTACAGGAGCGGCAGGATTTATAGGTTCATACATGTTGAAATATTTAAATCAACAAGGGCATCATAATCTATTAATTGTAGATGATTTCAGCATTGATAAAAAGAAAAAAAACTGGGAAAATCTTAAATATAAACATCAAATTGACAGAGAACAATTGTTTGATTATTTAGAAAATGAAAAACCATTTGTTACTGCTGTGATACACCTAGGAGCAAGAACAGACACAACCGATGAAAACAAAGCCATATTTAATAAATTGAACCTCAATTATTCCAAAAAAATATGGCATTATTGCACTAAAAATCGCACTCCGCTACTCTATGCCTCAAGTGCTGCTACCTATGGTAATGGTGATTTAGGTTTTAATGATAATAAAGAGATTTCTTTATATTCGCCTATGAATGAATATGCTCGCTCCAAACAAAGTTTTGACCAATGGGCATTATCTCAACAAGAACAACCACCACATTGGTACGGTTTTAAATTCTTTAATGTATATGGACCCAATGAATACCACAAAGGAAGAATGGCTTCTGTTATTTTTCACGCTTTTCATCAAATAAATAATACTAAAGAAATGAAATTATTCCGTTCTCATCGCGATGATTTTAAAGATGGAGAACAACAAAGAGACTTTATTTATGTAAAAGATGTGGTCAATATTATTTATCAATTTTTAAGAACCCAAAAAGCTCCAAACGGCTTGTATAATCTAGGAACAGGTCAAGCTAGGACATTCAATGATTTGGTAAAAGCTGTTTTTTCTGCTTTAAATTTAGAGCCTCAAATCAAATATATAGATACTCCTTTGGATATTAGAGATAAATATCAGTACTTTACGGAGGCAAATATGCAAAAAACTTTAAATTGTTTAGATAATGACTATATCTTTTATAGTTTAGAAGAAGGGGTAAAAGATTATATTAACCAATATTTAATTGATAGACTATAAGAGAATAGACATTCAAGCAATCATTAATAAAGAAAATTCTTTATCATTTGAAGTTTAAATATATTAAAAATAGTTCTCAATACTAATTACTCAATACTCAATACTAAAAATGAGCAGTGCTTTAAAAAAT
>JAHDBK010000120.1 GCA_020630455.1 Saprospiraceae bacterium | reverse complement strand
GCAAATTGCTGATTATGATGTACGTTTGAGAGATTATGAAAGTGCAATGGTTTATTTAAGGGCTACAATGGAAACTTATCAAAACTTAGGAAATCAAGAGGAGATAGCTTCTACATTTCAATCAATGGGAGAAGTAAATGATTTGCAAGAATACCACGAGGATGCTTTGCCTCTTTATCAGCAAGCCTTAGAATTGAGAAAAGCATCAGAAAATAAGGTCGGTATGGCTGAAAGTTATCAAGCTATTGCATATAATTATTTAAAAACAAATAATAAAACTGAAGCTTCCAAATATTTTCAGATGGCTTCAACTACACTACAAGGAACAGAGGTCACTAAGAAAGTTCCTGAAATTTATTTGGCTATTTCTAAAGGATATGAACAACTTAAGCAAAATGATTTAAGCTTAGAAAATTATAAAAAATATACCGCCACAAAAGATGTTTTTCAAGGACTAGAAAAACAAAAAGCAAGTATGGAAATTGCAACCATGTATGCTTCTAAATTTGAGACAGAAGAGCAAAAAAATAAAAATGAAATGTTATTATTGGAAAATAATAATATTAAAAATTTTAGAAACTTTTTATTTATACTCAGTGGTTTAGCCCTTATTCTATTGTTTGTTTTATATAGAAATTATAAAAATAAAAAAGAAGATAATCGCATCTTAAATATTAAAAATCAAGAAATCGCTACTAAGAATTTAGAGATTCAAGATAAAAATAAATCCTTAGATTCATTAAATGGTAAATTGGTCGAAGAAATTGCAGAAAGGGAGTCTTTAGAAAAATCGTCTTTTGCTAGAGATAGATTTTTAGCGACAATGAGTAATGAGATGAGAACGCCTTTAAATATTATTAGTGGTCTAACTCATTTATTATTAAACAATGAGCCTAGGAAAGACCAAGTAGAGCATTTGCGTACTTTACAATTTTCAACGAATAACTTAGTCGTTTTTATTAATGATGTTTTAGATTATTCAAATATTGAAGCTGGTAAAATTAGTTTTGAAAGCATTAATTTCCAAGTAGAAAATATTTTCAATGAAGTAAAAGAAAGGTTTTTATTACCAACAAAAGATAAGGAAATTGGTTTTAATATTAATTATCAAGAAAATATTCCTCAAAAATTAAAAGGAGACCCTACTAGACTGAATCAGATTATCACTAATTTGATGAATGTTTGTGTCAATCATTCGAATAGTGGTACCATTAATATTGATGTTAATATTCATGAATGGGTGAAAGATAAAATCACTTTGCAGGTACTCATTAAAAGCAGTAGCCAAGTATTAGATAATGAAAAACTAGCATTAATGTTTAGTCGATTCTCTAGGACTGCTGAAGACATGTACCACGACAATGGTAATTCGGGATTAGCTCTTGCTATCAGTAAGCGATTGATTGATTTGCAAAATGGCTCTATTCATGCAAATGTAGAAAAAGAAGGAAGCGTGTTTAATGTTTTACTTCCATTCTCAATTACTAAAGATGAAGCAAAAGAGGAAGAAAAGGTGGTTGCTAATTATGAACACCTAAAGGGTATGAAAATATTGATTGTCGAAGACAATAAAATTAATCAATTAGTTGTCAATAAAATTTTGAAAAAACTTGAAATAGAAACAGTTACGGCAGATAATGGGATTGAAGCACTCAATGCCCTTCAACAAGAATATTTCGACTTAGTATTAATGGATATCCAAATGCCTGTAATGGATGGATATCGAACTACTGCTGAAATTAGAAAAATGAAAGACCCACGCGTTAGAGAACTACCTATCATTGCCTTAACGGCTTCTGCATATCTCACAGATAAGGAAAAAGCCAAATTATTCAGTATGGATGATTATATTGGAAAGCCTTTTGGACCAGAAGATTTACTGGTCGCTATAGATAAAAATATAGCGAATAATTCTGTTGAAATAATGTAAGTAATGGTATAAAAAATATGAGAAAGAGACTGTCTATTATGGCAGTCTTTTTTTATGTTGTTTCTTTTTTTAATAATGACTTAGATGCTTTTGCCAAAGCTATTGAATTCACAATAGCTGTCATAAAATCAGCAATAGGAAATGCCATCCATATTCCCCATATTCCATAAAAATTAGGCAAAATCAAGATTAAAGGAATAAGGAAAAAACCTTGTTTTGTCATGGTCAACAACAAAGCAGAACGAGCATTGCCAATCGCTTGATAATAGGCAGCTCCAATCAATTGTATCGTCAAGGTTGGAATCATTAAAAAGACGGTTCTCATAGCAGGGGTAGCTTTGGTAATAATCTCATCTTCGTTCGTGAAAATAGAAATGATTTGTGGTGTAAATAACATGATTAATAGAAAAATAAAAAAAGCAATTAATGTCCCATACTTTATAGAAGTATAAATTGTTTCTCTAACGCGCATGAATTTCTCTGCACCAAAATTAAATCCAGCAATAGGCAAAAATCCTTGAACAACACCAAAAACTGGAAAACTCGCAAACATTAACATTCTACTAATGATTCCCCAAATCGCCACCGATTCTTCTGCACCATATTTAAAAAGAGCATTATTTAGAAAAATAGCTAATAAACTAACTGTTCCTTGCCTTGCTAGAGTTACAAAACCAATACTCACCGTTTCATTTATAATTTCTCTTTTAAGCTTTAAATATTTGCAAGCAATTTTTATTTCTTTATTTAAAAATTCAAAATAATATAAAGCATACAAAGCACTAGCAATATAAGAAATCATAGTCGCCCAAGCAGCTCCTTCTAATCCCCAGCCTAAATGTGCAATCAATACATAATCTAATGCAATGTTTACAAAGGCGGGTATCATCATGACCATCATAGCTACATTAGATTTGCCAACTGCTCTGATGACATTATTACTCATCATGGCATAGGCCAAAAAAGGCACAGCAGGTAATAAAATATTGAAGTAGGTTTTAGCAGAAGGAAGTATATTCCCCCTTCCTCCAAATACCATTAAAACTTCGTCTTGAAAAAAATACCCTACAATAATGAGCAATAAAGAAATAGCTGCAACTAGTACAAATTGATTTCCAAAAGTATAATAGGCTTTTTCTTCGTCCCCTGAGCCTAATGCTCTTGAAATGATAGATGCACCTCCCACTCCAATTGCCATGCCTACTGATGCTATTAAAAAAGTAATAGGTAGTACAACTGTAATAGCAGCAATAGCAATAGAACCAACATAATGACCGACGAATATATTATCTATTATCCCATTAATAGATAATGTAAGAATACCAATAGCCGCGGGAATAGCGTGAAGTTTAAGTAACTTAGGTATTGATTCCGTTCCTAATTGTTCGGTTTTTGTCATTGAACCGCAAAGATAATTGAATATTTAAACAAATAGATAATTGAAGCAATTTTCTAATGCTAAACTATGTTAATTATAAAGAACTTTTGTTATCAAATAAGCATTACAATTATTTCCTCTCTTTAAAAAAGGCCAATAATGCTTTTTCGTAAGATTGATTCGTTCTTATAGAAACGGTGTCTTTACCTAGCTTTGAAAAATTGACTTTAAATTCGTTGGCTAGATTAGTGTGGTATTCTTTATATTGATTTCTAGTACTATTTATAGAGGTATCTACCCAAACTTTACGTCCTGTTTCTGCATCAATCATATGAATCAAACCAACATTGGGCATTTCTTCATCCATAGGGTCATAAATTCTTATTCCGATGACATCGTGACGTTTAGCAGCAATACGGAGGGATTCGCTGTAAGATTGAGTTATAAAATCAGATAGTATAAATGTAATACATCTTTTTTTAATCAAATTATTTAAAAATATTAGAGCTTCACTAAGGTTTGTTCCTTGAGATTCAGGTTCAAAATCCAACAACTCTCTAATAATTCTAAGGATGTGTTGTTTCCCTTTTTTGGGTGGAATATATTTTTCTACTTTATCAGAAAAGAAAATGACACCAACTTTATCATTATTTTGGATAGCCGAAAAAGCCAAAACTGCACTGATTTCAGTAATGAATTCATTTTTCATTTGGTTAGTAGTACCAAAAAAAGAAGAATTACTAACATCTATTAATAACATTACAGTAAGCTCTCTTTCTTCTTCAAATACTTTGACATAAGGTTCATTCGCTCTTGCTGTTACATTCCAATCTATATTTCTTACATCATCTCCTGGAAAATAATTCCTTACTTCACTAAAAGACATACCTCTCCCTTTGAAAGTACTTTGGTACTCTCCAGAAAAAAGATGTTTACTCAAGCCTTTTGTCTTGATTTCTATCTTTCTAACTTTTTGAAGTAATTCTTTAGTTTCCATTTTTTTAAATTATGAATTAGACAATTGATATTAGATAAAAATCTAAATTATTCTACAATCTTATTATCTACCTCCTATTTTTCTTATTCAATTCACCTAATAAATAAATGACTACACTGTGGTTCAAATTTAATTTTTCTTTTACTTCGAATAAATCAATGGTTACAGATTGTCTTCCATAAATAGGATGAAATTCAGTATTGACTCTCAAACCATTATTTCTTAATGTTATGTATTCAAAAGAAGCTTGATTTATCCATTCCCTATAATCATCATTTCCACTTAATCCTCTAAATTGTAGGATTTTTAATGCTTTTTCTTTTAATAATTTTTGATAATCTACATCTTTTTTAAAGATGTCTTTTAATTCGATAATTTCATTATTATTAATATCATAAATAAAAGAATAATCTTGGTAATCATCTAGCCAAGTAGCATTAAATGTCAGGATACCGCTGATGAACTCATCGTCCATTAAATCCATATTAAACCAAGAACTAGCCGCTTCAATCGCTCTATCATCTGGTCCAGGACTACTAATAGATTCATTTAAATTCTTTACGAATTGATAACATTTTTCTTTCCAATTATTAATAATATCTAATATAAAATCATTACACTTTACATGATTAACTTTTGGATATATTAAATCATAATTAGCCATATAATCTTGGTATTCTACACAACCTATTATTTGATGTTCTACAATTTCTAAAAAGGTTTTTGTTTTCTTACCTTTTTTATCTATCCAATAACCTGAAATATTATTTGTTTTGGTATTGATATTGGCTTCAATTCCACCAACTTTAGCTTCTAGGTCGTCATAAAAAATAATCCTAAAATTATTATCATCTACAATAGCTCCTTTGAGACTATAAGTAGTATTCTTTTCTTTAAACCATGCTACTCCTTCCCATGAAAAATCCCCATTACATTGTATAAGTAATTCAGCATCTTCTCCTTCGATAAGTCCTTCATAACGCCTTACCCATTTATTATCACCACAATAACTAGGAAAAACAACCTCTTTTTCTACAGCCTCTAAAAACAAAACTCCAGCCCTAGTTTTTTCTCTATTATACCAATGAACTTTTATTTCTTTTAAATTTTTATTATCAAAATTTCCTTCAAAATGTCCAATAACGGATTCTTCCCCATCTGTTTCCCTCAATTTTAAAGTTGTTCCATTAATATCTCCCTCTAATTTGAATCGCTCTCTACTCCTTAGATAAGTAATGAAACCTTTACATTCTTTGCCGTCATAGCCTAGTACCAAGCCAACGTCATTAATATCATCTACTCTACCTTTATAATGTTTAATCCATTCTATTTTTTTGGGATTTTTAAATAATTCTTCTACGCTTTTTTCAGTAGGTGTTCTTTGTGCAAAGCACAAAGAATACAAAAAAGAAAAAACAAGCATTAATAACAAAATTTTGTTATTTTTTGAAGGTGTAAACATATTTTTATGATTAGAAATACTTTCGTTCACTTTATTAATTATCTATTTTATGGTATATAAGATGTTATTACAAAGAACTTCGGTTATAATTAAACTAATATATCTTTCATAAAAAACTTCTCAAAATAACATCTATAATAAATGGGTTATATTCCCCTTTTACTTTAAAATTAAGGGACTTCAACATGATCTAAGATAGTATTAATAATATCTTCTTGAGTGATGTTTTCGGCTTCGGCTTCATAAGTCAAACCAATTCTATGTCTCAATACATCATGGCAAATCGCTCTAACATCTTCTGGTATTACATAAGCTCTTCTTTGCAAGAAGGCAAATGCCTTAGAAGCCATTGCTAAATTAATACTAGCACGAGGAGAACCGCCATAATTTATAAGATTTTCTAAATGAGCTAAACCATAATCTTTTGGAAAACGAGTGGCGAAAACAATATCTGTGATATAAGTTTCTATTTTTTCGTCCATATAAATTTTCCTAACCAAGCTTCTTGCTTTAATGATTTCTTTAGGTGAAACAACTGCCTTTACCTCTGGTAACTTATCGCCAGACATGACCAATTGGATTATTTTTCTTTCTTCATCTTTGTTAGGATAAGTGATTTTAACCTTGAGCATGAAACGGTCTGTTTGAGCTTCTGGCAAGGGATAAGTTCCTTCTTGTTCAATTGGATTTTGTGTTGCCAAAACCAAGAAAGGTTCATCTAATTTAAATGTATCATTACCAATAGTTACTTGGCGTTCTTGCATGGCTTCTAGAAGGGCAGATTGTACTTTGGCAGGAGCACGATTGATCTCATCAGCCAATACAAAATTAGCAAAAATAGGTCCTTTTCTCACCGTAAATTCGCTTTTATTAGGATTATAAATTAGCGTACCAACAATATCTGCAGGTAATAAATCTGGTGTAAATTGAATTCTACTAAATTCAGCATTTATACATTTTGAAAGGGTATTGATGGCTAAAGTTTTAGCTAATCCAGGTAATCCTTCAAGCAAAATATGACCTTTTGCCAAAAGCCCTAACAAAAGGCGTTCAATCATATGATTTTGCCCAATAATTACTTTGGCTGTTTCTTCTCTAAGGCGTTCTACAAATTCACTATCAGCATAAATTTGTTGGTTTAATGCTTCTATGTCTATAGATTTTTCCATATTTCAGTTATCTATTTTACA
Organism: Saprospiraceae bacterium; assembly: GCA_020630455.1. Classification (GTDB taxonomy): domain Bacteria; phylum Bacteroidota; class Bacteroidia; order Chitinophagales; family Saprospiraceae; genus JAHDCE01. The sequence continues at coordinate 2,170 of JAHDBK010000120.1, read as the reverse complement.
GTCAATAATAATCAGTTGACCCTTATTTTAAATTTATAATTTTTAATTATCTAAATATGCAACCGCTGCTTCTAATTCTTCATAAAAATCTTCACCATATTTTCTAATAATCGCATCTTTTAAGAAACGATATACAGGTAATTGTTTTTCGTTTCCAAGAGAACAAGCAGGATTACAAATATCCCATTTATCGTAATTTAATGCTTCAAAACCAGCACTATCATTTTTTTCTATTCTAATAGGATACAAATGACAAGATATTGGTTTTTTAAAATTAATTTCTCCTTGGTTATATGCTTGCTCTATTCCACAAATGGCTATTCCTTCTGAATTAAAATTAATGAATGCACAGGCTTTTCCATCTATTAAAGGTGTTCCATATTCTTTGGGTTCTTCATAATAGGCTTTAACTCCTTTTTGTTCTATTACTGATTTTCCTTCTTCTGTCAAAAATGGTTTTATTTTGGGATATATTTTTTCCAAAACTTCTATTTCTTCATCTTCTAAAGGAGCTCCAAAATCACCTTCTACGCAACAAGCCCCTTTGCATGCGTTTAAGTTGCAAAGGAATTTTTTTTCAACAATATCATCACTAATTAATATGTCTTGAATAATCAGCATAATTAACACAAATATATTTACTTAATATGAATATTATAAATTTGAGCTAAAGATTAAGATTTTTTTTAGAAAATACTATGATTTTTGTATTCTAAAAATAACCATATATGGTCCAAATCTACTCTGAACTGGATAAGGTGAATTTCCGTCATCATCCCAAAGACCTTCTTGTATGGTAGCTAAAACTATAACCTCTTTGTCCACTTCCTGTTCTAGAAAATTAGAGTCTAAAGCATCTTGATGTTTTCTTTGAAGTATTATATAATTTTTCTCTTGAGTTTCAAAATATAAATCAAAAACATGCGGAATAGTTTTTCCCGCTTTATTTATAAATGAACGCTTTAATATCTTTCCTGTATATTTTTCCATTTAAGATTTACTTAAAAGATGCTCTAAAATAAAAAAGACTACACTTAAAAAAGTATAGTCTTTTGGTTTATTTGAAAAATGAGTCGAGTGTTTATTTTTTTCTATAATCTCTATTACGAATTCTTTCTTTTTGTTCATCAGTTAAGATGGCATTGAATTGAGTATCGTAATCAGCTTGAAGTTTTTTACCTCTTTCGATTAATGTTTCTCTAGGCGTAGTTTCCATTTCAGCTTTAATCGCTTCTAAATTTTTTAGATAAGAGATTCTAAGCGTTTTTACTTCTTGGATTTGATTGTCAGATAAATCTAACATATATCCAATTTTGTTAGCAAATTCATCCGCTTGTTGCTCAAAAGAAATTGAAGATGGTAAAACATCTACTTGTTTGCCTTTAGTTTGTTGAGCAAAAGAAACTGATGCCCCTAAGAATAAAAACAAGAACAAGAATGTAAGTATTTTTCGTGATAGTTTCATAATATTATTTTTTTATGCAATGTGTTAATTTATGATTTAAAATATGTTCTCAAATAGAGGGTTAAAAATACATAAAAAGCCACAAAGCATCAAGTATTTCACATTTTTTAACAAATTATAAAAAAGCCTAATTTGTTATTAATCAATAGATTATTTAGGCTGAATATGAGGTTCACTGCTAGTTTTAGCCTCTATTGTTTTAGTTTTTCCTTTTTGACTTTGCTTAGCTCTACTTTGACCAGAGTTTTTAAGATAGATTTCCAATTGTTCTTGATTTAAAATTTTCATAAAATCTTGATGGAAATTTTTTCTTAATTCTCCTGCTTGAGCTTTCATTTCTGCATGTTCTAAAGAATCATCTTCTTTTATTCTTTCTAAACCATTAAAATAGGTAGTTGCCAAATCTTTTAATTGAGTTTCTTGACCACTATCCAAGTTTAATTTTTCATCAAAAGTTTTAACTAATTCATTAATACTTAATTCAACTGTACTTTGAGCAGTTTGCTGAGGATTCGTCTCAACTGCTTGAGCTTTTACTTTACCTTTTCTTGATTGAGCATTCGCATTATTTACATCTAAAAACAAGAAAGCAACAATCGTCAAACTTAATAAAAGTATATTCTTTTTCATTGTATATTAATTATTTGTTTTGTTTTTATAATTTATAATTGATTCACAATATAATATAGTATTAGGAAATTTGTA
>JAHDBK010000119.1 GCA_020630455.1 Saprospiraceae bacterium | reverse complement strand
CCTTAATTAAATTTTAGATGGATTATTTTAGCATTATCTGATAATAAATATGCTTCTTGAGAAAATACTTCAACACCAATATAATCGTAATTTGGAATATTTGTAATGATTTGCCAATTTTCTCCTCCATTGGTTGTTCTCCAACATATCCCATTTTTACCTACGATAAGACCGTGTAATTCATCTTCAAAATCTAAAGAAAGGAAGCGTTTATCTGGAACGAGTATTTTATCTCCTTTTCTTAACCATTCCCAATTTTTTCCTCTATCATTTGATTTTAAAATAGAACCATTAAAACCACAAATGTAAGCTACATCTTCACTTGCGAATTGAACATCTTTAAAAAAATCACCAATTAAATCTACAGGAGTCCAAGTACGCCCTCCATCTTGTGAACGCATAATTTGTCCAAATCCACAAATTAAAATATCATTTTCGTTAGCATAATCTATAGCTTCAAAATCGTGTTGAAAAGTATCAATTTGCATAATATTTCCATAAAAATCCGTCAAAGCTATATATGAAGTATTGTAAGCACCTCCATAGACAAAAATAAAACTAGATGCATCATAAGTTCCCATGTCGTCAAAATGTTGATAAGTAGGAATATTAATCGTCTGCCAAACATTATTTATCCTCCTCGAAAAAAGACCCGTATAACCTGACAAATACAAAGATTTTGAGACATCTTCCTCAATCGTATTGACTATAGTGTAATGGATGCTATCTACTTCCCAAGTTTGTCCCTTATCTATACTATGAAGCAACTCTCCATATTCCCAATCTTTTCCCGCTGAAACAAAAATTTCGTTTTCATTATAAAAGTGAATATCTGTAGTTTCATAATGAGTAGGCAAATTGATTTCTTCCCAAACGTAATTTACTTTTTCGTTTTTACAAGATATTGTATTGAAAACAAATAATATGGATAGTATTAAAAAGAGGATATTTTTTTGTAATAATTTATATATTTTAATAAAAAACATCTCCTTAGGTTTTGTTACTTTAATTAAAATTGTACTTTTGTAATTCGAATTGTAATATTAATTAAATTTTAGTATAAAATGGCTACAGAAAGTAAAAATAATACCATGTTTTGGTGGTTAATGTTTTTAATAACGGGAGCAATCACTGTTTTTATGTTAATTTATGTAGATGAGTGGTTTTGGGTCGCATTGCCTTTCTCTCTTACCGCCTTAACTAAAGCATTTAATGTAATATAATTTTTATAAAATTATTTTCATTTTTAAAGCCTAAATAATAAAGAAATTTCTTTATTATTTAGGCTTCTTATTTTAATGTATTATAAAAATTAATCAACTTTGTCCTTTCTTTTTCCCAAACATATTCTTCTCTAGCTATACGACAATTATCAACTAATTGATTATAGATTTTTTTATCTTCTAATAATAATTTAATTGCATCAACTATATTTTTTTCATCTAAATTAGGGATGAGAATAGATGTTTTATAGGCTTTATTTAGGTTTTGATATTCTGGAAAATCCATATTAATGGCTGGAACTAATGCTTGGATGTAATCAAAAGTTTTATTGGCTAATGAATAATAATAATTCAGACCTTTATTTTCTAATAGATTAATTCCGATATAAGCTTGAAGGGTTTGTTTTTTTAATTCCTCTGGTTGTAAATAACCCAAGAAAACGATGCGATTTTTAGCTGAACTATTCGCTGTTTTTTCTCTTAAATAATCGGACAATTCTCCTTCTCCTGCCAAATGTAATTCAGCTCCTTCGATTTGCTCCATAGCATCAATCATTTGTTCTATTCCTCTTCCGTCATTGAGAGAGCCTTGATAAAGGATTATTTTTTTTTCTTTTTTATTAATAATATTAAATTCATATCGAAATGGAACATTTCGAATGACTTCAAAATGAGTATGATATTCTTTTTTAAAAATATCAGCAATGCTTTGACAAACAGTATAAGCGTTTTTGATTTTAGGCAAAGAAAATCGCTCAATCCAAAGCCAAATTTTATGAGTTAAGGGCCTTTCTACTATTTCGGGCAATTCCGTAAAATATTCATGGGCATCATAAACTAATTTGATTTTTTTATTAATAATAGCATTAAAATATGCTGGTAAAATAGTGTCCAAATCTACTGCATTAATAATGTCTTTTTTTTGAAATAAAAGGTAGAAAAACAATCGAATATTATATTCTAAATAAAACAGTTTACCGCTAAAGAAAAAACATTTTATACGATATTGTTGAAATGAGCGAGGAACTAATGCAACGGATTTTTTTTTAATTCTTCCAATGAGTTTTACATCATATCCCGCCGCCACTAAGGTTTCACAAATACGAATCATCCGTTGGTCATAACTCAGGTCATTGATTACAGTGCATATGATTCTTTTTTTCATTTTCTAAGGATAAATAACAAAAATTTGTTATTTTTTATCTAAAACAGTTTTCCTTGATTCTTATCAACATCAAATTCAATAGAATCTCCAGCTTTCAATTTGCTATTAGCTTCTACACTTACTGCCCTGATACTCGTTAATTTTTGTTCACTGACTTTATTCCCAAGTGCTTTCCACCCTTTTACATCAATAAACTCTTTTAGATTCATTTCCCCATCTATTCTTTGAGAGCCCATCTTCATTTTGTATTGAATGCGTGGGTTAGCATCTAGTGTTGCATATAACAATTTGGATTTAGAATGATCCGAAATAAATGAAAATTTTTGATTTAATGAGGTCGTTTCAATTTGGAATCGTTTCACCATTGTCCAATCTTTAGCACCATCATAATGAACGGCGCTAACCACCGTATCTTTCTCTAATTTTTTAATACTCCAAATATCTTTAACTTCAAACTTATTGGTCATTTCATAATCGGTCATTTCGTAAGTACCATCTTTATATACAATCAAGATTGAATCGCCTGTATCAAATGCGCCTAAATACTTACCTCTTTCTTCTGTATTCAATCTTCCACTAACATCATCCATCCAAATTTTTATTGCTCCTAAAGTTGATTTACCTTCTTCTAATAATGATATTTTTCTAATAGGATATTTGGTCAATACATTTCCTTTAGACCCTCTTCCTTTTATATCCAATTCACTAAAATCAAACTCGAATTGTTTTTTTCGTGCTGAACTACTTTGAGTTAATTGCACACTGATTATTTCTGCTTCTCCATTTGGATTGGCGGTAAAATAAAGCATTTTTGATTTATCATTCCCTGAAGTTAAAGCATATTCTTTATCCCTAGTAATTGATGTTACATTGAATCTTTTGACATAAGAACGACCATCTTTCGCATTGACATAAACCATATTATAAGTAGTTCTATCATCTCCTTTTTTCCAAATTGCTACATGGATTATATTTTGACCTACAAAGGTTTTATCAGCAACTCTTGTTACCATAAACTTACCATCTTTTCTAAATACAATTACATCATCTATATCAGAACAATCGCAAACAAATTCATCTTTTTTCAAACTAGTACCAACAAAACCGCTTTTCGTATTGACATATAATTTAGCATTATTAGCAACAACGCTTGTTTTATCAACTGCTTCAAAGCTAGTAATTTTGGTTTTTCGTTCTTTGCCTTTACCATATTTATCTAATAATCTTTGGTAATATGCAATTGTAAAATCTGTGATATGAGCTAAATGATGTCTAACTTCCTTCAGATCTTCTTCTAATTTGGCTATTTGTTCATCCGCTTTAAATGAATTAAATTTAGAAATTCTTTTGATTTTAATTTCAGTTAACCTAACGATGTCCTCTTCTGTAACATCTCTCATTAAACGCAATCTTTTATCATTGCTTTTTGGTTTTTGGCTAGGAGTAACTACATATTTTTCTAAGCCCAATCTTATTGCTTGAAGGACTGCTTCCCATGTTTCACATTCTTCTATATCTCTATAGATTCGATTCTCTATAAAAATCTTTTCTAAACTGGCAAAATGCCATTTTTCAAGGAGTTCCTGTTCTTTAATTAATAATTCTTGACGAAGAAGTTCTCTTGTTTGGTCTGTACAAATTTTCAAGATGTGATGCACATCTGTAAAAATGGGTTTATCATCAACAATGACACAAGCATTAGGAGAAATAGATACTTCACAATATGTAAAAGCATATAATGCATCAATAGCCACTTGAGGAGAAACTCCAGGAGCTAATTCGATGAGTACTTCTACATCTTTGGCTGTATTATCAACTACTTTTTTAATTTTGATTTTTCCTTTATCATTTGCTTTAATAATACTTTCGATAAGAGAAGTCGTCGTTACTCCATAAGGCAATTCTTTGACTACTAAGAACTTTTTATCTAACTCTTCTATTGTGGCACGAACTAAAATCTTTCCACCTCTTTTTCCTTTTTTATAATCTGTTACATCTACTTGTCCACCATTATCAAAATCGGGATAAAGTTTAAAACTTTTTTCTTGTAAATAAGCAATCGATGCTTTTATTAATTCAATAAAATTATGAGGCATTATCTTAGTAGAAAGACCTACCGCAATACCTTCTACTCCTTGAGCTAATAATAATGGAAATTTAACGGGTAAAGTAATCGGTTCATTCTTTCTACCATCATAGCTTAACTGCCATTCTGTAGTTTGATTATTGAATAAAATTTCTAAGGCAAATTTGGTAAGGCGAGCCTCAATATAACGCGGTGCAGCTGCTCCGTCACCTGTTCTTGTATCACCCCAGTTTCCTTGACAATCGATTAATAAATCTTTTTGACCTAATTTAACTAAAGCATCTCCTATAGCTGCATCTCCATGTGGGTGAAATTGCATGGTTTGTCCGATAACATTAGCAACTTTATGGAAACGACCATCATCCATTTCCTTCATAGCGTGTAGAATACGACGTTGAACGGGTTTTAGACCATCATTAATAGACGGTACGGCACGTTCCAAGATTACATAAGACGCATAATCTAGAAAATAGTTTTCATACATCCCAGATAAAGAAATTACTTTATCTTCTTTATTATTTCCTTCGTTTAAATTATTATTGTTTTTATCAGACATATTCAAATATGATACAAATTATTTTAAATTACATACAAATTTAAAACAATTTTTGTTAAAATTAAAATAAAAAGCATAAAATTAAGGTTTGCAAAGATACAGCTTCGTGATTAGAAATTAGAATTTCCTTTTTTCAAATAATTCATTATTAATAAAATAAATAATAAATAACAAGCTACGCCCACTGCCGTTTCTATAGTGTTTTCTACCATAAAAGATAGCCACATCATAATACATAGACTTACAAAAAGAGGATTTTTCCAATGTTGATTTTTTAATAATATTAATATTAAAGAAATCAAAAATATTGCTAAGCCCAACAGACCCGTTGCGACCCAAATAGTTAAATACTGATTATGAGGCATTTTAAATTCACTAGGTGTTTTTTCAGGAAATAATAAAGAATATTTTTTATTAATTTCACTCCTAAGATCACCATAACCTACACCAAAAAAAATATTTTCTTTTACAACTTCTGTTGCTACTTGGTAAGACAAAATTCTTTCAGAATCGGAATAAGTATCTCCTGTTCCTAAGCCTGCTAATTTCAAATCCCAAAGCATATAGTCTATTTTCTTATGAAAACTAGGAATAAACTGATAGGCAGCAAAAGGAATAACTAACAATATGACTAGAAATACCGTTCCTATTATTATTTTTTTATAATAAATAATATAAAAACATATTAACAAAAACAAACTAATATACATTACTGCCAAACCACTTCTAACGGATAAAACATGAAGGAAAACAAACAAAAAAGCAGTACTGAGAAGTAGCCATTTGACGAGTACACCTTCTTCATTATATCTTTTAAAAAGTAAATAAATACCAGAAATAATTGCTATACTGACTAACAAGCTATACCGAATATGATTGGTCGGAGTGGGCATGGCTTGACCTTGACCAATGAGCACTTGTATTTCTTCAAAGTGTATTCCATAATTTATTAACACACCTATAGCTGTGAAGAGGATTAATATTATAAAAATATAGAGTATTCTATAAAATTGTTTTTGACTAAATGAAGGAATGCTATAAAAGGCAAAAGGCAATAATAAAAAAGGAATTTTAATCCGTAATCTTTCTAATAAGTAATTCGAATCTTCGGTAGAATAAATAGCAGTAAAGAGGACTAAAAAAAAGGGAATAGTCAAGGCCATCCAAGCGGCATTTTGGATGTAATTTTTAAAATTATTTGCTAATTCTTTTCTAAATATTATCCTTTTTTCATTTAATTGAAATATAGATAAGACAATTAGAGAAATCATGCTTAATGAAGACATCAATTCTGCTGAAACGAGTAAAGCTATCATTAATGTAATAATGAAAAAAGCTGCTTGTAATTGATATGATTGTAAAAATTGTTGCAATGAATTTTCTTGATTGACAATAGCAAAACGATACAACTATTCTTCTAATATTTTTTTCAATTCATTTAACTTCAACATACAATCAATTGGTGTCATGCTATTAAGGTCTATATCTTCGAGTGCTTCTTTTATTTTTCCAGCACTTGGGTCAACCGTCTCAAAAATGGATAATTGAAGATTTTGAGGTGCTTCCATTTGCTGTAAAATATTTTTGGATTTTTCTTTTGAAGGCGTTCCATTTTCATTCTCGGCATCTGTCATTTTTGTTTCTAATTGATTTAAAATAATTTGAGCTCTTTCGATAATACTCCTTGGCATACCTGCCATTTTAGCTACATAAATACCAAAACTATGATTAGAGCCTCCTTCAATCAATTTTCTTAAAAATATAATTCTTTGGTCAATTTGTTTGATGGCAATACTACAGTTTTTAATTCGAGGGAATTTAGCGGCCAATTCATTCAGTTCGTGATAATGTGTAGCAAATAAAGTTTTAGGAGCTGCCACTCCGTTTTCATGAAGATATTCAGCAATTGACCAAGCAATTGATACCCCATCATAAGTACTCGTACCTCTTCCTATTTCATCCAATAAGACCAAACTTCTATCAGAAATATTATTCATGATTGAAGCCGTTTCATTCATTTCAACCATAAAAGTTGATTCTCCTCCAGAGATATTATCACTAGCACCTACTCTTGTAAACACCTTATCCACCCATCCTATTTTAGCAGATTCCGCAGGAACAAAACTACCCATTTGAGCCATTAAAGTAATCAAAGCTACTTGTCTTAACAATGCCGATTTACCTGCCATATTAGGCCCTGTAATCATCAATATTTGTTGTTCATCTTTGTCCAAAAATACATCATTCGGAACATAAGGGTCATCAATTGGCAATTGTTGTTCAATTACAGGGTGACGACCTTTCTTGATATCAATAGCGAATCCATCATTAATCTCTGGACGACAATAATTATATTTTTGAGCAATTTTGGCAAAAGAAAGTAAGCAATCAATTCGTGCAATTACACTTGCATTATGTTGAATAGGTTGAATATATTCAGATAAATCTTCTATTAATTTATTAAAAATGCGTTCTTCTAAATCCAATATTTTTTCTTCTGCCCCAAGTATTTTTGCCTCTAGTTTTTTGAGTTCGTCAGTAATGTACCTTTCAGAACCTTTAAGGGTTTGTTTCCTGACCCAATCATCTGGAATAAGTCCTTGGTCTTTATATTTATTGGTCACTTCTAAATAATAACCAAATACATTATTAAAACCTATTTTTAGACTAGTAATACCTGTTTTCTCTGCCTCTGTTTCTTGGATTTTCACCAATAAATCCTTAGCATTAGCAGATGTATTTCTATAATCATCTAATGCTTCGTCAACTCCTTCCGCAATAACGCCTCCTTTATGCAAGTTGACAGGTGGTTCTTCAATTATTTGTGTGGCAATTTGCTCTCTAATTACAGCACAAGGATTAAGTGCATCTCCTAATTTGATGAGGTATTCATTGCCTGTATCCGCTAAAATTTCCTTGACAGGAGTGAGGACAGACAAGGCTTTTTGTAGTTGTACCACTTCTCTTGGGTTAATTTTGCCTAGTGCAACTTTAGAAATAATTCGTTCTAAATCGCCAATTTGTTTGATATATTGCTCAATATCAGAAGCTGTTCCTACATTTTTAAGTGCATAATCTACTACATCAAGACGACTCTCGATAGCTTCTTTTGATTTTAATGGCAACACTACCCATTTCTTAAGGAGCCTAGCTCCCATTGGAGAAATAGTTTTATCCAAAATATTGATTAAAGGAATACCAGATTCATGATTAGAATAAATTAATTCTAAATTTCTAATAGTAAATCTATCCAACCATACATATCTATCAGGTTCTACTCTTGAAATCGAATTGACATGTTTGATATGTTTATTTTCTGTACTATCTAAATAATGAAGAATCGTGCCTGCCGCAATTTGTGCCAACTCCAATTCTTCAATGCCATATCCTTTTAATGTATTGACATCAAAATGTCGAAGTAATTTTTCTCTAGTAAAGTCTTCCGTAAATACCCATTCATCAAGAGGAAAGGTATAGTATTTATCCCCATACCTATTTTCAAAATCTTTAGATTTCCCTTTAGCAAATAGCACTTCTGAAGGATTAAATCCTTGAATTAACTTATCAATATGAGTAATATCTCCTTCGCTTACTAAAAATTCGCCTGTTGAAATATCAGCAAAAGCAACACCTGCTCTATTTTTTTTATAAAAATGAATAGCACATAAATAGTTATTGCTTTTGTGGTCAAGGAGTTTGTCCCCTGTAGCTACACCTGGAGTAACGACTTCGGTAACTCCTCTTTTTACAATTTTCTTTTCTGGAGATGGTTTTTCTAATTGCTCACAAATAGCCACTCGATATCCTGCTTTTACCAAGCGAGGCAAATATAAATCCATAGAATGATGAGGAAAGCCCGCTAATTCTATATCAGAGCCACCGTTATTTCTTTTGGTTAGAATAATTCCAAGGATTTGGGAAGCCGTGACAGCATCTTCTCCAAATGTTTCATAAAAATCGCCTACTCTAAATAATAAAATTGCATCAGGGTATTTCTGCTTAACGGAGAAATACTGCTTCATTAAAGGTGTTACTTTTCCTGATTTTTTATTTTTAGTTTTGGACATTTTGAGAACTATTCTATTTTATAATTATACTCATCCATATCGATAATACATTACAACTTTATCACAATTGACTATATTTCAAATCTTTACAGTCAAGCTATA
>JAHDBK010000118.1 GCA_020630455.1 Saprospiraceae bacterium | reverse complement strand
TACGCTTGGAAGATGGAAGCAGATTTAGTCGGAAATTGGTGAAAGTGGGGGAGTAAGGTGTAGGATAATTTTTCATAAATGACAAAGCCGCTTCGATGGTGTATCGGAGCGGCTTTGATAGTTTTTTAAGATAGAGTAATCATTTCAAATCAAACAATTCTTTATTTAAAAATTTTTAGACCTCAACTCATAACTAAATAAAAAGCCATCATATTTAATTCGTCCAAATTCAGGAGACTCATAAATTGTATCGACATTTATAGTGCCATCTTGAAAAAAGGTGATTTTATCACAAATAAAAACACCTGCTGGAGTTGAAACATTTACATTCTTTTCAATAACTTCATAGTTCCCTACTATATTATTGTTTGTTGATGTCCAGGTAGTTCCCAAACTAAGGTCACTTAAAAGATATTTATTAACTTCTGGGTCTGCATCTACTGAAGCTAAATTTGATATATAATCTCCGCAAGAAAACCATATTGCATCTTGTGGAAAAAAACTACTTTGAGTAGTATAACCAATCCTCAATTTTCCAGGTTCTATTACTTCTTCAATTTCAATTTCTAAATTTTCTGAGAAACTAAAAAGTTCTTCAAAGTCATACTCCCATTTATTTCCAACTTCTAAAAACGGAAAATTTTCACTTGGATTGCAGGTCATAACCTCGTCCTTTTTACAAGAAGATAAAAACTGGAGTAAGAATAAACATGTTAGGAAAAACACTTGCTTTTTGATTGACATATTTTATGAAATTTTTATTGATAAACACTTAATTTTGAATTAGTAGTAATAAAAAAAAGCCCGATAACTTTACAGTTATCGAGCTTTTAGTACCCGAGGCGGGAAAATCAAGGCTAAATCGCTATATTGTTAATATGTTGATAATCAGTAAATTATGATTTGTTATTTTCATTTTATTGCATTTTATAGGATTAGTTTTTGCAAAAAACGTTACTTAAACGTTACTCAAAAAAATTACCATGGGAGTGACTTTAAGGTTTAGAACTTTAAAAAATGGCAAAAGAAGTTATTATTTAGACATTATTAAAGACAAAAAAAGGTACACAGAATTTCTTAAAATTTATGTAGATTCTCGTGATCCTAATCGTTCAGAAAAAATTAATCAAGCTAAAAAATTACAAGCACAAAGATTAATAGAAATTGAAAGTAAAAACAACTCAGAAGAAATTTCTCCAGCAAACTCATTTAACAAAAGTTTTTTCGATTATTATGATGATTTTGTAGAAAATTGTCCAAACAAAAATATTAGGATGTTTGAAAAATCTTACAGGCATTTTAAGATTTTTCATAAGAAAAAAGATTTGAAGTTTAAGGATTTGACTAATAAATTAATTGAAAACTTTTCAATTTATTTACAAAAGGAAGCTAAGTTGTCAGGTGAAACTCCATCTAATTATTTAGCAAAATTTAAACAGGTTATTAGAAAAGCTTATAAAGAGGATTACTTACCAAAAATGATTGGTGAAGATGTTAGAATTTCATACAAAAGTAAAAGATTAAAAAAGGCAGTTTTAGAATTAGAGGAAATTCAAGAATTGTATAGAACTCCTTGTGGTAATAATGAAGTTAAAAATGCTTTTATTTTTGCTTGTTTTACTGGCATAGGATATGCTGAGGCAGTCGAGATAGAATTTTCACATATAATGAATAATAGACTACACTATACTAGGAAAAAAACTGATGAACTTGTAATTGTGCCTTTACACAAAATATGTATTGACATCATAAATGAAATTGATACAAAGAGACAGTTTTTATTTGAATTACCATCAATAGTATCTGTTAATAAAAATCTAAAAAATTGGGTTAAAAGGACAAAAATAAATAAGCATATTTCATTTTATTGTGGACGACATTCATTTGCTTGTTTGTTATTATCTAATGGTGCTAACTTGAAAACGGTTGCTGATTGTTTAGGTCATGCGAGTATTGCTCATACAGCAAAATATCTAAACCATGTCAATCATTTAAAAAAGGGGGCAATAGATAATATTCCAGATTTTGATATATGATATATTGTTTTTAATTTGAATTGAATTTTTAAAATTTGATTCTTTTATGAACACTAATTTATCTAGTGAACTTGGTTATCAACAAGATGAAACCCAACCTGAGACTTTTGATTTGTATCGTTATATAATTGATAAGGTTATTTCTGTAGCAGAAAAGCAATTCTTACGATTTTATAATCAAAGAATTAAGTTTTTTTCAAATAATGAAACTGACTTAATTTTAGATGAGCAAATTAATAAGCTCTATGATAATTTACAAGTCTATATGAATGACAAGTATCTATTTTCAATAATAGATACTTGTCTATCATGGACAAATTTTCCTAATGAAAATCCTAATATTGAAAAGTCAAATCAAGAATTGAAAGAACCTTCATCTTTTATTGAATACCTAAATAGAATAATATACGATAGTTTAACTCATCAAAATGCTTTACTCACCTTTTTCGATAGACCAGAAAATTTTGATGTTTTCAAGAGTAACACAGTTGAAGGATTATCAGCTTATCATTTTACAGGATACGAACAAATAACTGAATCTATAGTCAACGAATCTGGGGATATAGTTGGTGAGACAAGGGATTTTATTCAGAAGATAATAATACTACCTACCGATGTAATACAAATATCTATATTAATTAGATGTTTATGTCAGCTATTAATTATCAAGAAACAACAAGATGGTAAATCATATACCATTTCTTCAACATTAAATACAGAACAGGTTATAGCACTATATGATAAAGTAATAGAATTGAAGATTATTAAAAAATCCAAAGAGGCTAAGTCTGTTTTCTTTTTCCTTTTGAATGGAAGTTTTAGTCATTTAAATGGTGAAATTCACATTAATAATAGAAAAAAAGATATGTTAGTCTTTTTACTTGGGTTTTTATATGCTCATAAACATTTCACTTGCCCAACGCCTCAGTGTTGGAATAAAATAATTGATTCTAAAATATTTGTTGATAGTAATGGAAAAGAGTTGGACAGCAAACCATTTGAAGATTGGGAGGAGATACTAGAATCTAAATTAGAAAAATTGAATATAGAGACTAAAAATAATGCCCCAATTCATAGAGGTTTGCAACCTTATTATGAATTATTTAAGTTTTTTCATTCTGATTTTGGAAAAAAGGAATACGTAAAACCTAGAGAAATTAAAGTTTATTCAGAATTTGACTGGAAAGGTGAAAATAAATACGTATAATGTTAATGTGTTGTTAGTCAATATGTTACGATGTTTAGGGGGCTTGGCTTCCCTAACTTCCCTAATAAGAAATGTAAAATACTCTGATATTTGTTTATGTAATCAATATTGATTTACACAATTAACAATTAAATTTTACAATAAAATGGGTAAAGTAATACAGTTTCAAAAACGTCAACGAAAATTAAAAAATGGAACGTTTTCAATTTATTTAGATTATCATATAGATGGTGTTCGTAAATATAAATTCATTAAAACAAAACTAAATTCTGATTCGTCAAATCTAAGAGTTGTCAATAAAGAAATTGAAATAGAAAAATCTAATATAATTTCAATGTATGATGACTCTCCAAACTGGTTAGAAGAAGAGATAGATTTTGTTTCAGTATTGAAAGACGATTATAGCAACTATCAAAAACGAGGTAAACGTAATTTTAAATCGGCTATTAGTAAATTTGAACAATTCCTTGATGAAAGTGGAATAGATCAAGTCTTTTGTAAAAATCTAAATGATAAATTTTTCTTAGAATTTAAAGTCTTTTTAGAAAATAAATTTTCAAAAGAGACATGTCAGAAGTACTTTAGGTTTATAAAGAAAAGTGTATTGGGTGTTTTTGAAGATGGGCTAGTTAGTGTTAATCCTTTTAATGTTAAGTCCTATGAAAGTCGATCTAAATGGTGTTTTAGAGTTGATAAACATCAAAAGAATAAAGAAGTTTTATCTGCAAATGATTTAAAATTATTGTATAAAACACCTTGTAAAAATCAAGTGATAAAGGATGCCTTTCTTTTTTGTTGTTATACTGGGCTAGGATTTCAAGAAATCAAAGAGTTAACTTGGTCTAATATAGATTTTGAAGAAGGTGTTTTAACGTACAGCCGAGCCAAGAATCAAAAACAAGTTGTATTACCAATCAAAAAAATGATTCTTGAAATTTTAGGTAATTATAATCAAAAATCAGATTATGTTTTTAGTCTACCTTCTATTACGACTTTTAACAAAAATATTCAAGATTGGGTAGATGCAGCTAATATTAATAAGCATATTACATCGTATTGTGCAAGACATACTTTTGGAACACTACTTATAAAAAATAATGATATATCTATAGTTCAAACGTTGATGGGACACAGTTTCAATTCAACGACTACGATGAAGTATCTACATTGGAATCCAAGTAATAAATTAGCAGCTATTAACGGTTTACCATCATTTTAAAAATTAAAAATATGAATAATTTAACAAATCAACTTTTACAATTATTAATATCATTAGTAAAATTATTAATATCATTAGCACAAGAACACACGGATTATGTCAATATTAAGAGTAGAGTGGAGTTGCAAAAACTTGAAGTTTGGGACGATGGTGATATTCTAAAATATCAATCAAAATTGAGAAAGAGTAGTTTAGAAAAAATATCTAGTGACCTATTAAAATCCTATAAGCCAACAGGAGGAGCAAAGTATTTTAAACCAAGTGAAGTTATTTCTTTTTTAACAAGTAATAAGCAAAAAGGAAAAAAGACTAAGGATAAAACAGATTCATTTTTAGCTATTAGAAGTAGGCAAAGAAAAGGTGCTGCATAAATAAAACAAGTACGTATTTTATTAAATGTACTCGATACAGCGACACAACTTCATAGTTTTTTGAATGGATTTTTTTGACCAGAATATAATGGTTTTAATCAAAAATCTTTTGAAAATCAGTGCTTTACGTTTTTTAAGGGTTTGGGTTTCTAAATTCTAACTTTAGTAAGAGTTTGCATGTTTTAATAAAAATTTTTAAAAACATTTTGAATAACTTTTTCTTCTATACCAATATATCTACGAGTAACATCTGTATTTGAATGATTTAACTGTTTTGATAATTCAGATAATGCTCTATAATCACCTTCTGTTTCAGACATTAATTGATAGTAGCGTAAAGCAAAAGTTTTTCGCAAAGTATGACCTGATAAACGATTTCCATCTACTCCTGCATAATTAAGTGCCTTTTTAATACGAGCAATAAACGATACCTTTGATATAGGTTGATTTACAAAGAACCTTGTCCTTACGAATAGAAAATGTTCTTCTTTACGATATAATTTGATTTGGCATAATTGTACTATCCTTTTTAATTCAGGGACTATTTTTACAATTCGCTGTTTACTCGTTTTACGTTCTTCAATATTTAGATAATCATTATCGAAATCTGAATATTTTAGTTCACGCATATCAGAAATTCTATACCCAGTAAATACACCTACTGCAATTATTTGAAGAAAATGATACTTCCCTTCATTTTCTAGCAACAGTAATGCTTTTTTGATTTCCTTCCAGCTTAATGGTTTAGTTGTCTTTTTATAATTCATATTGTTTTGGATTGTTTTTAAAGTTATAAAAATGATGAAAATTATCATTTATTTAAATGAAATTCGACAAATGTCTATTTTGAACGGATAGAAATATGAGTTTTGACTGAAAATCAATGTTTTATGAGTTTGACTTAAACTTATGAACCATTCTTTTAGCTGAAAGCATAAGATCAATCATATTTTAATTTATTATGATATGGACTCCCTTCCTCCCGTCTCTCTAGGCGTACCTACTAGGGGTGTGTTTAGATATTATGAATTAAGTGTACTGATTACACAGAAACAAGGCAACTAATTTTTTTATTTTTTTTTTTGAAAATATCAACCTAATCACTCCAAATGATCTATTATTAAGTTGGAATAGACTAGGTCTAAAAACATATTAATAACATGAACAATAATTTTAAAATAGAATGTACCATTTCTCCACATTCAAGAAATTCAAAACCAAGAGGAGGAACTGAAAATCAATGGGTATGTAGTAAGTACACCCAAAGTTGCTCAATCAAAGAATTAGCTGATTTTGTATCTAATGGTCACTCTTGGTCACATGCAGTATTTGGTGGTGAGCGAAATAAGGAAAATTTTATTTCATCAAATTTAATAGCCCTTGATATTGATAATAAAAATAATGAGAATCAATTCAATGTAGAGGATGCTTTAGTTAAATGCGAGGAATTACATCTGATTCCAAATATTATATATTCTTCATTCAGTGACGTTTTACCTAAAGGAGCAAAGAAACAAGAATCTTTAAGGTCAACTAGATATAGAATAATATTCGTTTTAGATGAACCTATCTTTTGTGCATTAACCTTTGATGCCTATCTGAAAATTCTATATGATATTTTCCCTGCTGACAGGAAACCTAATAGTGCGAGTTTATGGTTTGGGGGAAAAAATTTAATTTATTTCGATGACTCAAATCTCAATGAACTTTCAAGTTTAAAAGAAAAGTTAATCACTCGAGCTACCTATAACTGTTCTACAACAAAGACAAAGAAAAAGAAAATGAAACGTTTGCATCAATTATTTGAATATGGTTATAATGGAGAAAAAAGAGGGAAGTCTTATAGTATATTAAAAGAACAACCCATAAAAGAACCAATTGAGAATTTTGATTGGGAAGGAGCTATTCAAGAATTTGACTTACTTAGAAAGTTTGAAAATTGTCAATTAAAAATAACCCACGAATATCTATTTCCATTGTATTTGTTTTATCGCACCATTAAAGGAGGTAGAAAACGATTTATTAAAAGAATTAATGAAAACCCAAATATCAATGATAATAAGATTGATGATATTGTATTTTATGTTGATACTTCTAATACATATTACCATGAACAAAAATTAGAGAATTTTTTAGATTTTGATGATCCTATTCTGGAAAGATATTCTTATTTCAGTGATTATAACTTAAAAAGAGGACAACCAGCAAAATTAGTAGTTGAAACAGAAAATGAAATAGAATTGGATGCAGCATCAAGCTCATTAAAATATAACTTCCAACATGCTATTTCTGATATTGATAAAGTTACTACTTACGTGTTTAAATGTGCATTAGGATTAGGAAAAACTCAGGTCTATTCAAATGAGCATCATCTAAAAGATGCTATAATTGCATTACCAACTAATCAGTTGGCTAAAGAAGTATCACAACGGATGGAGGATAATGGTGTTGACCACATACTTATACCACCACTACCTGATTTACCAGACAATATCATGTTCCACTATAATCAAAAAGTAAAAGTAGGTGGCTATACATCAGGACAAGCTTACCTAAGAAACATCGTAAATCACTTGCCAACTTGGGGTAAAGAATTAGATAAAAGACAAGAAACAGAAAAATATTTTGAGGCTATTGACAAAGCTTCAAAAGGTCTTGAAGTCATTGTAATGAGTCATAAGAGATTATTAATATCTGATTTTCAAAATACAAGTATGCTAATTTTTGATGAAGATATTTTTTTTCATGTTTATAATATAGTAGAAATCGACTTATCCAATTTTAGGATACTTCATAACATTTTAAAAAAGAAGGCAAATGTAGCAGAGCTTGATATTAAAATAATTGAAGACCTTATCAATCAATCTTCTAATAAAAGTGAGCTGATATTTGATTCATCAAACTTTAATGAAAGTCAATTTGAAAATTTTGAGATTATTGAATCTATAGTCGTGAAACATTCGAGAGATTTTTCAGGTGATATTTTAAGTTTTTTTAAGTCAGGTCATTTTCTATCAACATCAAAAAATTATAAAGACCCTGATGGAGAAAAAGTCATTCGATATATCAACGTGAAACTGCCAAAAAAAGACATTAAAAAAATAATATTGTCAGCTACAGTAAATAAACAAATTTACAATAGGATGTTTGGTGAAATAGAGCTAATTGAACTCGATAATATAAAGCATATTGGTGAACGTATTCAATATTCTAATCTAAGTTTTAGTCGTAGTTCATTGGCATCAAAAAATAATGATAGTAATCTTGAAATTGTTAGTGAATATGCAAGTGATAATTATGTAATTACCTTTAAAAAGTTCAAATCTTTATTCAAAAATCCAGCACCAGAAATTTGTATTGTCAATTCAAGTGGTACGGACAAATACAATGGTAAAGATATTGTAGTTGTTGGTACACCTCACTTAAAAGAGTGTGATTATTATTTATATGCAACCGCTTTAGGAATAGAATATGATAATAAAATAGATAAACTAGAAGATCGTAATATTAATCACAATGGGTTTATCTTTCGATTTAAGACATTCAAAAATGAAGAACTTCGTAATCTTCAATTTTACTTGATCGAATCATCATTACAACAAGCATCTGGTCGTAATCGTACAATTAGAGAAGATTGTAAAGTAACCGTGTTCTCCAACTATCCATTAGAAGGATTTGAACAACGTAATTTCAATGAATTGAAAGTAAAGGATAACATAATCAACATAAATAACAATACTATTATCAATCTTTCAGGTGATACCGCTGCTTAATTTTAATATAGTGGTGTCTCTTTTCGTGATGACTCCGAGTATTCCATTTTTTTATTAGTCACAAAAAACATATATTTGTTTTTTAAAAACATAATCCAATTAGAATGCAACTAAAACTAAGTACACCACATCAATCTTTATCTAGCAACCATAAAAAAGATGTTCCATTTAAAGAACCTTTTGAGCAGTTTGTAACTATTCTAAAAAACTATGTAAAATCAGTCGAAGATGCTCTAAAAAGAGAAGAATTAGAAGACCAAGTTATCGACTACCTCAAAATCTTTTTTAGAGAATATCTTACTCAATCACATAATTGTGAAAGATTTATTAACAAAAGAACACTTGATGGTAATAGCGCTATTGATGCAGCAA
This sequence comes from Saprospiraceae bacterium, assembly GCA_020630455.1. GTDB lineage: Bacteria > Bacteroidota > Bacteroidia > Chitinophagales > Saprospiraceae > JAHDCE01. Next base: position 342 of record JAHDBK010000118.1, on the reverse strand, counting down.
TACACAGCACAAAAAATGGAGAGTCTAATGTAGAGATAATTATTGAAGCTAAAATTCCTAAGAATAGAAGTGAGATGTTATCTAAAAACAAGGTTTCGTCAAAGGCATTACAAGAAGCTATACACTATTATTTGTATGAAAAAATTATCAATAAAAACAATGAAATCAAACATATCATTATTACCAATTATTTAGAATGGTACGTATTTGATGCAGAAATTTTCAGAAAACTTTTTTATGATAATACTAGTCTGAAAAAAGAGTTTAATACATGGAAAGAGGGAGGATTAGATGATGGAAGAACTAGACACATGTACAAGTTTATTGGTCAATTAATTGAAA
>JAHDBK010000117.1:9132-9391 GCA_020630455.1 Saprospiraceae bacterium | reverse complement strand
GAAAGAAACGGAAAAGAATATGTATTTAAAAGAGAAGAAATAACGCCAATATAAAAACAAATGAATAAATTAAATCCAATAGATTTTACAGGTGTAAAAATAGAAGTTAACGGAGTATTGAAAGATGTTTCTTTATCTAGTTACGATGAAAAAACAAACACATATACTATTGAAATATTAGAAGATGAAACAAACAACCAGAAACAGCATAGTAAAACTAAACGGTAATTATGTTCGTGTTACAGAGGTAAACGGAGAT
>JAHDBK010000117.1:0-9122 GCA_020630455.1 Saprospiraceae bacterium | reverse complement strand
AATCTTAAATAAAGATTGTACCGATAAGATGACTATAACAACCGATTTTAATATAAGCGATTTAAAACAAACCAAATGAAAACAAAACTACTACTACTTGCAATTATAACTTTAGGTTGCAGTAAAGAAGAAGATAACAATTGTGAGTGTTCAACCGTAATAGCTGGACTAGAAAACACAACCGACCAAGGACGTAAAGTATTCAACGCTGTAAGGCTATGCGATGCTAACGGCTTAGAAGTTGATTATTCAGGAGAAACACCCGTAATAACCAATAAATCCTACGAACAGATACAAGCGATCAAGATAGAAAACGGTTGTAATTAAACTACTTCATACAAAATAAAAATAAATTAAAAAAATTTTGTTCTAATTTAGATTTATTCTAAATAAAAGTATTATCTTTACAGTGTCTACTAATAATGCCTAACGGTATCAATTAGTGGACTTTTTATTTAGTAGACGACTTAAAAGCCCTGTTTGACCCCGTAAGGTCTATATAACAGGGTTTTTTGTTTATGGAAGTCAACTTCAAGGATTCTAACGAGTTTAGTAACAAACTAGCTATTCTCTCTACCGATAAAAAGGATAGGGGGGTTATTAGCAAGTACCACGATGAATTTAAAGAGCTTGATAGAAAGCAAAGAGATACCCAAATAGGTAAGACACAAATTGACAAGATAGTCAAGATACGTGACGGGGAGAAAGTAATAGGTAACAAGATAGTAAAAGCTAATAGAGTTCCTATAGCGTTTGCAAATAAGATAGTTAATACTTCCGTTGCCTTTGAGTTTGGCGAACCTGTTACACTTACACCAGAAGAAGAAACGCCTTTATCGGATCAAGTATTGCTTGATTGGAAGAACGCAAGGCTTGACTACAAGATACAAGTTGCTAAAAGAAAGCAGAAAGAAGAAACCCAATCCGCATTATTATTTTACTTCAAGGATTTAAAAACGGGTGTGTTCAATAAAGTTTTAGGGTCTAATAAGAAACGGGCAATAAGCACCCGTGTACTTGATTACGATAGTGGGGAGTTCTTCCCTTATTTCGATATGACGGGGGATATGAAGTACTTTATTTACATATTCCAAAATATAGAGTATTCCGAAGAACTTAAAAGAGAGGAAACTGTTGAGCATTGCTGGATTTATCAAGAGACTACAATAGTCAAGATGAAACGCAACGGTGCTGAATGGATGTACGAGAGCGAAGAAAAGCACGGATTTAGTAAAATACCCGTGGTTTACATGTCGCAGCCCGTTCCAGAGCATTACTACGTTAAAGAAGCTATTGATAGGATAGAGACTTGTATATCTAAGCTAGGGGCTTCAAATGACTATTCAGGACACCCGATACTATTTATAGAGGGGGAAATATACGGTTTACCAGATAAGAATGCTGACGGTAAGGTTATGAAAACCAAACTAAAGTATAATGAAGAGGGTAAAAAGACAAGCGGTGGTGATGCTAAATTCTTAACGCACGACAACGCCCCAGAATCTGTTAAGTTAGAGATAGAGAAGTTAGAGGATTATATATATACTATGACCTCTACACCTAATATTTCATTTAGTAATCTTAAAAGTATCGGTAACGTATCGGGTAAGGCTTTAGAATTGATGTTCTTGGATTCTACTTTAAAGAAGATGATGAACGAGGGGCAGAATAGAACCGATATAGAAAGGTGTATAAATATAATCATTTCGGGTATAGTAACCACTTCACAAACGGCATTAAGCACATATACGGATAAAACTATTTTCAATATAGAGTTCGGTAATGTATTACCTAACAACTTTGATGAATTGGTATCTACGGTAGCGATAGCGGTTCAAGGTGGGTTTATGAGTAAAGAGGAAGCTATTGAGCTGGTAGGTGTTGCCGATGACCTTGAATTGGAATTGGAAAGAATAAACAACGGTACTACTACCCCCGAAGTAGAGCCTGTAGAAGAGTAAATATTAAATATAGATAAAGATGACAAAGGAATTAAAAGAGAAACTTGAATTAGGACTGGAAGCAGCAGGACTAAATAAGGGTCTTTCTACATTCATTAACATTGAAAAGGAGGAAGACGTACAAGGGGCAATAGACAACTTGTTAAAACTAAAGACTCCGCAAAAATCAGTAGAGGAACTTATTAAGGACAAAGAAATTCAAAGCGAAATTGACCGTAGAATTTCAGAAGCCAAAAAAAGTTGGGAATCTAAGTTACCAGAACCACCTAAAAAGGTAGAAGAAGGGGAAACTTTAGACGAAAAGTTAGCCAAATTATTAGATGCAAAGCTATCTCCACTATCTGAAAAACTAGGAGCGTTTGAGAAAAACAAGGCAAAGGAAGCAAAGTTAGCCGAAGCCCGTAAACTTTTAAGCGTTTCAAAATTACCCGAAGCAATAAGGGAAGCAAAGTTAAAGTATTTGAATACTGAATCAGAGCAACCATTAAGCGAATGGGTGAAGGAGCAAGAGGAAGAACACCAAGTATATCATCAAGCGTTGGTAGATCAAGGTGTTATTTCAGGCGCACCAGAAAAGGGCTATAAGCCACATACAGAAATGACGGAAAGCGAAGCACAGGCAATCGTAGACCGTGTAAAAGTTTAATAATTAATAATTGACAAATGGCAGAATTAAATCTAAATGGTACTAAGTCAGGTTACGACGAGGATTTTGACGATAGCATTATTATAATCCAAAACGATTATGATATCGCTGGGGGCAAAGTTCTTGATACAACTGGTTTTAGTGACATGTACATTCATGCGGGGCATGGTGTAATTCAAGAAGATGGTACGGAAAATTACAAACCGTTACCAGTATCGGGTACAATACCAGTGGGTCACACCGCAGTAGGTGTAGTTATCGCTACAGTACCAACAGCACAACCAGCAGTAGGGGTAATGATCCACGGGGTTGTAAACAATGCAGCAACAAAGTACACTTTAAATAGTGCATTTATAGCCGCAACAAGTAGAATTTTATACACTAAAGACTAAGAGAAATGGCACAAACAAAATTTTTAGATTATTTCAAGGGCTTTAATGTAGTTGCTAATACATTCTACAAGACCCTAATTGACGGAAAAAAGGACGCACAACCTTACTACCATAAAGCTTTGTTCACGGAAGAGTATTCTGTAGACGGTAAATGGCGTTCGGTAACTGGTGATAGTTCAAGAGTAACGGCTGATTTAGTTACCTTGGATTCAAGACTACCTTTAAAAAAGCGTGATTCTATTAAGAAGGCGGAAGATTCAATACCGAAGTTAGGTATGAAGATGACCCTTAACGAGAATCAAATGAAGCAAATCCAATTATTGGAGCTTACCAATAACTTTGCACAAGTAGAGAACATTCTATATAGGGATGCATTTAGAGTGGTACAGGGTATCGAAGAGATGAAGGAGTATATGGCTCTTCAAGCTGTTTCTACCGGCATGGCTTTAGTTGCTGATTCTGATAAGCCGGGAATAGGTGTACGTGTTGATTTTGGCGTACCAGCCAATAACAGATTCGGAGTTGATTCTGTAGCATGGTCTAACCCAGCTTCTGACCCTATCAAGGATATCGATAGAATGGTAGATTACGCATTTGAAGAAGGTTATTCTTTACGTTACATCCACATGGATAAGAAAACTAGCCGTTTGCTATTGGCTAACGCTAATGTAAAGGCTTACTACGGTAATTCTATCCAAGTAACTGGAACTAACTTCTTAGCGCCACGTTTAGAGCAATTAAACGACGCTTTATCTTCTGATAAAGGTTATGTAATAAACGTTATCGATAGGACTGTAAAGTTTGAAAGAGACGGTGTAAGAGAGGTTAAAAACTGTTGGGCAGATGGTATGGTAGTAGGTACTGTAGATTTGTCTTTAGGTAAAGTTGTACATACTGATCTAGCGGAAGAGAGATTTCCAGATGAGGACGTAGTTTACACTAAAGTAGGTTCACATATCCTTATGTCAAGATGGCACGAGAACGATCCTATCAGAGAGTTTACAAGCTCACAGGCTTCTGTTATTCCTGTACTTGATGATGTAGATTCTATATTCTACTTGGACACTAACGACGAGGTATCGGCAAACGATAGCCAAACTGAAGGAGATGCCAATATTACGGTTAAATCCAACACGGTAACAAGAGAAGCGTTTATAGCAGCGTTGAACAAAGTAGGGGTAACAAAGGCAAATGATAGAAATACAGATGCTAAATTGTTAGAATACTACAACAGCTTAACGGATGAGAACGAAGCTTTAGTAGATACTGAATTAGGAATCTAGTAATATATGTTCAGCGAAAACAACATACAAGATATTAAAGATCGTTTAGGTTGGTCGGAGTTTGAAAAGGTATTGTACGTAGACAAGTTAAGTACGGCAAACCTTAGTAAAACTTCGGGGCTGACCTTAAACAACTTTCATAAATTGGTGACTATTGAAAATGTTTTCATGTGTCAACCAGATAGGGGCATTACAGATGATAGGTTTAACGACTACTTAGAAGAGTTGTTAGAAAATGTCATACGTGAGATTCTTACCGAGGTTTTTGTGTTGGATTCAAGGGCGATGAAAAATAAAGATTATTCCACCGTTATATCAGAAATGGCTAACGGTGGTATATTCGATAGATGCGTTGGTTATTGCCATGCTGTTAAAGTTTTGGAGCTGTTTACTTCTACGACTAGGAGCAATAGAATAGAAACTATAGCGGGGCATAATTACGCTAATCTAATGTCAGAGTTAAAAGGGTATAGTACCAAGGACGGGGTATTGGTTTCAAAAGGCTTATTGTCATATTGTGAGGAAAATAGACAAATACTAGCCGATTATCATTACGGAAGTTCAGGAACTATGATTTACGATGCAACTAATTGTTGGTAGATGCTACATAGAAGAACAAGTTTACAGGGCATTGATAGGGTTATTGATAGAATCCAAAGGGGTACATATTTGAATTTAACCGATAAATGGGGGGATTTAGATATGTATAACAGGGTTTACAAAAAGATTGATGACAAAGGAAGTGTGAGCTTAGAACGATATGTAAGTGAAGGAGAATATGAAAAAGTTTTGTTTTCTGAAGGTAACAAAGTTTTTTTTATTCAAGGAGAATCTCCAAGTATATCGAACAATTTAGCCGTCAATGATTTGTGGGTTGTCTGTATAATAAAATTAACGGATTTTTCAGAAAGAAGGGACGAGCAAAAACATGCAGAGTTAACAACCGAAATAGCTAAAGTAATAGGTTTAGATAATGTTAAAGGTTTAGAGTATGGATTGTCAAATTTAAAGAGAATCGTAGAAGAGCCTTTTCAAAATTCAAACTTTAACTTTTCTGACATACATCCTTATCATGTTTTTATGATTAAAACAGAGGTAGAGTATCAAATTACAATTAACGAATGTTAAAATAATATAAAAATGAAAATAGTAGAATCATGCGGAGGTGTATCCGAAAATACTTCAAGAGTTGCCACTAACGGCATTAACTCTGTAGTAGCATTAGGAGCGCCAGCATACTTTTTTTGGACACCACTAGGTGTTACAATTCCTACTTCGGAAGCTGCAAAGGACATTGATTCTTTCAACGCCTTAGTAGAAGCTGCTAACGGTGTTTATCTAGGTAAACATACGGTAGAATCAACGGGAGCAGAAAGAGAAGTTTACGAAGACAACTTCTTTGGTCTAAAGGTAACGACTACCGATGCAACCAAAATACTTCAATTATCTTCTCCTATGTGTGCTTGTACAAGTGCAGAGTTGGAGAAAATGAACGGTAGAAGCGGTCTTATTTGGGAGATTACCACACAAGGTTATTTGCTAGGACGTGTTAATAAGGATGGAACTATACAAGGTTTCCCTGTATCTAATATGTACAAGGCTATTAACTCTATTGCAAGTACTGATACGCCAGTTTCAAACACAATCTTTGAAATTCCTTATTCAGACCCAAGAGGAGATCAAAGTTCTCCTTATCAAGTTCCTGTAGATTGGGATTTTTCAGAAGTAGACCAACCTTACAGCGTAGAAGCTAAATTAAGCAACTTCGTTGATGCGGGTTCTTCTTTAACCTTTGATTTAGCTTTGACCAAAGATTGTACAACTTCTCCTTTAACGGGTGCTGTTACTGCAAACTTTAAGGTAACCGATGCAAACGGGGCAGAGATAGCAACATTTACTGTATCAGAATCAAGCGGGGTTTACTCTTTTGATGTAACTACGGGAGAAAGTGTTGTATACGTTGAGACAGACGGCATAGTAAGTATTTCAGGTTCATTATATACAATGGACGAGGTAAAGGCTAGTGCTTAATGGCTATTGAAACACAAAATTTTATTTTCGGGGACGACTTTTTAAACAAGTCGCTCCCTGAATTTAAAGCCCACATGAAGAAAAAGCATGGGGTAAGTGCAAAGAATGCTAAAGTAATATACGACGAAATACATGGCAACATTATCACAGTTCAGCCAGAAGTTAACGAAGATATCTGATTTAAATTTATTAATTACTTTACTACTAAAATTAATAAAGAAGTACGAACAAGAAGCCTTAGAGTTTAATAAAGACAAACTATCTAAAGGTATCGATACTACAGGCGGAGTTCTTCATGGTGATGGAAACTATACAGGAACGTATAAACCATATACAGCATGGAAAGCTACACAACCACCAAAACCTATAAAACCTAAAGTTGTAGGTGCTAGGTATAATATGGAGTGGAGCGGGGATTTATTCAAAGAAATGCAATTAGTTTTTTCTGATAGTGAAGCTAATTTCTTTAGTTCAGCAGATTCATTAGAAAAACTTTACGATGTTGGATTTGAAGATGTATTAGGATTAACTAATCCTGATAAAATCAAATATATTCAAACATACATATTACCAGCTTTTCAAAGAGAAATAAGAAGAGAGCTTAATTTATAGCAATGGATTACCACAATTTCCCCTTTATTAAACTTTGTAGAATATTCGAGGATGAAACTAGAATAGAGGAATACGGAATATCCAAAGATGATTGGGAAAGTATAAAGGATAGTTTTAGGGAAGCGTACCAAAGCCAAGAGGAAATAGCAATATTGGAAGCTCATAAAACATCAGTTAAGGTTGCGTTGGAACTCAATAAGAATATAGCCGTTATAAAGTACATTTTAGAAAGAAAGCCAGAGGACTGGAAAGAATACTTTGAAGCCGCAAACATAAGATACACGGGCGATGCGGTAAAAGATCAGAATTACTTACAAAAACAGATTTTAAAACTTGAAACTAAGGCGGAGGTGTATGAAGCCAGAGCCAAAAAGTTACAAAAAGAAGTAAAGGAATCACAGGAAAAGGCGGATGTAAAGCCGTTAACTACAAAACAAGCTTATAAGGTTTTAGCTAGTTTGAACCATGCGGGATTTACATTTTCAGACTACGAGAAAGTAACGTGCGGAGAGCAAGAAGCGGCAAGCGAAGTAATAAAGGATTTAAACAAAAAGAATGGCTAATAATGGAGTAATTAAGGGCGATGACGTATTATTAGGCGTTGTTGAACGTGTTAAAGAAGTCGATTCAGAGTTCAAGAAACTATTGGCTACTTATACGGCATTACAAAAATCCGTTTCAAACTCATCAAACCTAAAAGGTCTTAACGAGGTGCTGAAGCAAAAAAACGCTACGGATCAAAACCAAGTAAAGCTATTACAACAAATAACCAAGTTAGAAAAGGAGAAAGCCAACGCTTTAGCGGCAACTGAAAGGGCTGCGGCCGCTGCATTGAGAACCGAAGGTGTTTCTTTATCCAATCAATCAAAGTTAATAACGCTATCAAATAAGAAGATAGCGACACAACGTAAAGAAGCGGGCGCAACAAGAACTAATTTATCACAATTAAGGAACTTAAACAGTTTCTACGCTCAACAATCTAGGTTATTAACTAATCTTAGAGATAGATACAAAGATTTAGAAGCTAGAAAGCAATTAGGAATAAAGCTAACTAAGTTAGAGCAATCCGAATACAGTAAACTTAGATCGCAAGTATTAGCATTAGACGCTTCATTAAAAAAGACGGATGCGGCTGCGGGTCAATTTCAAAGAAACGTAGGTAATTATGCTAAAGGCACAAGGGTACTTGTTTCTTCATTAAGAAGTTTAGCGGGTGCTTTTGGGTTTACAAGTGGTATTTTTATTTTTGCTTCCGCCTTAAAGGATTCTTTGGCTAGAGTTAGGGAGTTCGATAAATCTATGCAAAACTTAGCGGGTGTATTAGGAGAGACTAGAGACCAAATAGCACCAATAGAAAAAGAGATTGTAAAAGTAGCGGGTGCTAGTATAAAAACATCTAGGGAAGTAGGTGAATTAGCCGAGTCTTTAGCGACATTAGGTAAAAAAGGTCAAGATTTAATCAATTTAATTAAACCCGCTAACGATTTAAGTATAGCATTACAGGCTACAAGTGCGGATGCGGCAGAATTTTTAGTACAAACGTTAAACGCTTTTGGAGAGCCAACAACTAGCGCACAGGAATTTGCCAATACGATAACGGCTATTAGAACTTCTACAAGTTTAGATTTTGAGAAGATGCGTGATTCTTTTCAATATATAACGCCAATATCAAAAATATTAAACAAAGATTTAGCATATACGGGTGCTGTTGTAGGTTTATTAGCCGATAATGGTTTAAAGGCTGAAAGTGCGGGTCGTTTATTAGGTACAGCGTTACAAAAACTAGGTAAGGAAGGGCGTACTTTAGATTCAGCTTTAGAGGAAATAAACCAAGCCCAAAGAGACGGTGTAGAGGGTTATGATTTATTAGCTTTAGCTTCTGACTTATTTGGTAAACAAGCGGCTAAAATCGGTATTATATTAGCTTCTAACACGGGTAAAGTAGAAGAAAATGCGGAAGCTATTAGAAATAATGGCGATGCGATGCAAAAACTTGTAGATCAACAATTAGAATCTTTAGACGCTAAGATGAAGATTTTAGTTTCTACATGGGAGCAGCTTATTTTAACTATTGAAAACGGTCAAGGATCAACAGCTAACTTCTTTAAGGCTGCTATAGAGGGCGCAACTGCATTTCTTAAAAATACGGTAGAAATAGAAAATGCTCAATCAAAAATAAACGAATTAACAAACGGGG
>JAHDBK010000116.1 GCA_020630455.1 Saprospiraceae bacterium | reverse complement strand
GAAATGAAAGTTTATAAAGACTTAAAGAATTTAAATGGTTTTAAAAATGCTGTAGTGACTATTGGCTCTTTTGATGGCGTACATACAGGGCATCAAAAAATATTGGATAGGCTTAAGCAGTTGGCTCAAGAATGTGAAGGGGAAAGTGTTTTAGTAACATTTCATCCTCATCCTCGTTTGGTGTTAGATACTTCAAATAATAAAATAGAATTATTAACTACGATAGAAGAAAAGATTGAATTACTTCAACAATATGGAATAGACAATGTAGTTATAGTTCCTTTTACAAGAATGTTTTCGGAGCAAAGTCCAGAAGCATATATAAAAGATTTTTTGGTTAAAAATTTTCAACCTAAAAAGATTGTAATTGGTTATGACCATCGTTTTGGGAAAAATAGAGCTGGTGATATTGATTTGTTGAAATCATTGTCGGGGGAATGTGGTTATGAAGTAGAGGAAATTCCAAAACAAGAAGTAGAAAATATAGCAGTAAGTTCTACTAAGGTTCGCAAAGCTATTTCCGAAGGAAATATTATTAATTCAACAGAGTTATTAAATCATTATTTTAGTATTAAAGGGGAAGTAGTGAAAGGCTTGTCGTTGGGTAGGGAATTAGGCTTTCCCACAGCTAATATTCAAACGAATAATAAAAATAAAATATTACCTGCGGAGGGCATTTATGCTGTTTATGTTCATCATGAAGAGCATCGCTATGATGGAATGTTGTATATAGGAAGAAGACCTACTTTAGAAAATCAAAATAATTATGTATGTGAAGTCAATATTTTTGATTTTAATAAAGATATATATGGAGAACAAATCAAGATAGACTTTGTAAGAAGAATTAGAGATGATGAAAAGTTTCCAGGTTTAGAAGAATTGAAACAACAACTCATACAAGATAAAGCGAATGCACTAGCGGTTTTAGGAGAAAAAAAACAAAAAGAAGCAGCAGTTAAAAAACGCATTCCTAAAGTTGCAATTGTAATATTGAATTATAATGGTAGGGATTTTTTAAAACAATTTTTACCTTATGTAATTGCTGAGTTGAGTGAAAGTGTAGAAATATATGTAGTGGATAATGCTTCGATTGATGGTTCTTCACAATTAATCGAAAACGGATTCAAAGAAGTAAAGCTCATTCAAAATAAAGAAAATTATGGTTTTGCTAAAGGATATAATGAAGCATTGAAAAAAGTACATGCAGATTATTATATTCTTTTAAATTCTGATGTTCAGCCTGATAAAAATTGGATTGCACCAATTATTAATTTAATGGAATCAGACAACACAATTGCTGCTTGTCAACCAAAGATAAAGGCTTTTAATGAAAGAGAGCATTTTGAATATGCGGGTGCTTCAGGTGGTTGGATAGATAAATGGGGCTATCCATTTTGTAGAGGGCGAATTTTTAATCACTTAGAAGAAGATAAGGGGCAGTATGATGATGTGTCTGAGGTGTTTTGGGCAAGTGGAGCAGCTTTGGTTATTAAGGCTAATATATATAAATCCTTAGGAGGGTTTGATGATTCATTTTTTGCTCATATGGAGGAAATAGATTTGTGTTGGAGGATAAAAAGAGCAGGTTATAAAGTAATGGTGGTACCTGAATCAGTTGTTTATCATGTAGGAGGTGGAACATTAAATGCAGAAAGCCCATATAAGACATTTCTCAATTTTAGAAATAGTTTATTAGTATTATTAAAAAATGAAAAATCAAGCAAATTATTTTGGTTGATTCCTTTAAGATTAATTTTGGATGGTATAGCGGGAGTGCGGTTTTTATTTCAAGGGAAATTTGCACATATTAACGCTATTATAAAAGCACATTGGGAGTATTTTTCAATCAATGGAGAGTATAAGGATGTGAAGAGAGAAGATGCAGAAAAAATTGAAAAAATTAGTATTGGGGATTTTAATGGTTCTGGTAGATTCAACAAAAGCATTGTATTTCAATATTTTTTAAAAAGAAAAAAGCAATTTAAAAACCTATAAAAAAAGACGACCACTCAAAGAGTGATCGCCGTTTAATTTGATTCCCCCCTTTTGAAATCAAACATTTTCTTACATACGTTTTGGATTTTCTATAATATATTACAGTATGTTTCAAATCTTATTCATTTAGTATTTAAGCAATATTTGTGCCATATTTTAATTTTTCTTAATAAGAGTTTTATATATTATAAGTTTTAATAAATTATCAACTCAGTGTTTATGGTATAATTGCTATTTAACTACTTATTTTTTTCATTTCCTTCTATATAGCCTATTAGTTTAAGCGAATTTGACTAACCTTTATTTAGTCTTAAATTACATACACAAAAAAATATTTTCTTATGAATAGTGAAGAAATGCTGAATTTTGAATTTCCTTTTGAATGTGAATGGGTCTTATTTAATGAGAGATTCATTATTTATAATAATTAAAACATGTTTTTATATTTTTATTAATAACATATAATAATTGTTAATTTATTAATTATTGATTAATAGTTGTTATGTCTTTTATTATATATTTGTTTATTAATTGTTGCTAATGAATAAGTTATCATTAACATTTTAATTTTAAATATTAGAAAAATTGGTACGAATTATGCAGTTGTTTAATGTGCTAACAAAGACTTATTATTATTTTTTCAAAAATGTTTTTAAAAATAGAGGACATTTTTGAGATAAAACTTTTATTCCTTTCACTTAAACACGTTATTAATATTCAGTTGTTAACTGGAATTTTATCTTGGATTTATATAAATTTAGATAATAATTCAAAGTTAATAAAACCATTAATCACAGAAATTATGAGAGTCTTAACCAATTTAATTTTAACTACAAATGCGCTTTGTCAGCAAGATTTATTAGATCTTTTGGAGGGGAGGTATTTAATGATTCGTATTTATCCTTTAGTAGACAGAAGTAAATGTAAAAGATGGGTAAATCCCATTGAAAAATCAGACCATTTGGTCAAGTATTCCAATGCAGATGATGTTTATGTCAATCGTATGGGTATGACACTTTTCGAAACGGAAAACAGAAGAGAAAAGATGGAAGAGTACTTTAAGATTGCACAATCCACACATGATTATGTTGAGCATTTACTGGATGGTGATAATCCAATTAAGGTAATTCACAATCATTTTAAAGCTGCTTGGGAAAATGATTGTATTGTAGAGAATATTGGAGGTCGTTTGATGACCCCTGGTATTATTCGTTCTTTTGAAGCAAATCCTAAAGGGGGACTACCTCCACATACGGATTTATTACATAAGGATGTTCCACATCACAATCCTTTTAAGAATATCAAAAAGCAGTTAGCTGTTAATTTGTATTTAAATGTTCCTGAAAATGGGGGTGAGTTAGAAGTTTGGGATTATGAACCCAATGAGGAACAAGAAGCAATGCTAATGACTGGAGAATATGATTTTCTAGATAGAGATAAGATTCCTGTAGAACCATTAGTAGTAAAACCTCGTGTAGGCGAAATGATTTTATTCCGTTCTAGTTGTGTTCATGCAGTAAGAGCAAGTAAAGGAGGCAAGAGAACAGCAACATCTTGTTTTGTTGGATATTATGGCAATGATAAGCCGCTTACTTATTGGGCATAAAATAATTATATATTTATATTAGATAAAACAAGTAATAATAAAGAATTTTCTTTATTATTACTTGTTTTATTAATCTTGCTTACCATTTTGTTGATTTCAAATTCAATAGTTTTTTGATTTACCCTAAATCGTTATTCCCAAAAGTTGACTTCTGGAATTAGTTTTATTTGATATTTTTCAAAAACGGTTTTTTGTATTTCTTTAGAAAGCGACCAAATTTCTTTGCCTTTTGCGTTTCCATAATTGACTAAGACAAGAGCTTGGTTTTTATAACATCCAGTATTCCCTTTTCTCTTTCCTTTATATCCGCATTGGTCGATAAGCCATGCAGCAGGGATTTTGAATTCATTATCATTAATTTTCCAGTGTGGTGCATTAGGGAATTTAGAAATGAAAGCCTCGAAATGCTCTTTATTTATTATAGGGTTTTTGAAAAAAGAACCAGCATTTCCAATATCATTTGGGTCGGGTAATTTATGGCTTCTTATGTCAACTACTATTTTGTAAATATCTTTAATGGTTGCTAGATCTATTTTATGTTTTTCCAAGGCATTGCTGATGTCTTTATAAGAACTATTAATTTGATGTGGAGGGCGTTTGAGCCTAAGGTAAACTCTAGTGATACACAATTGTCCTTTCCATTCATTTTTAAAGATGCTATCCCTGTAGTCCATTTCACATTCATCTTTTGTGAAGACATATTCTTTTTTTTGTTGTAAATGAATGGCGGTCAAGGCTTCAAAAACATCTTTTATTTCTACTCCATAGGCCCCTATATTTTGAATAGGAGCGGCACCAACAGTGCCAGGAATAAGTGCTAAATTTTCAATTCCTCCAAGATTGTTTTCAACAGCCCAAGTAACTAAGTCGTGCCAATTTTCTCCTGCACCTACTTGGATGAGTACATCTCCATCGTCTTCAGAAACTATTGCTATTCCTTTTATGTCGTTTTTTATTATGGCTTGTTCTATTTGCTCATTTATGAATAAAATATTACTACCTCCTCCTAGTATTTTTATTTCTGAAGTATCACTTATTTTTTCTAAAAAATCAATAAGCTCATCCTCGTGATTTATAGAAATTAGCATATTAGCTTTAGCATCAATCCCAAAAGTATTATATGATTTTAAAGAAGCGTTTTTAGTGATTTTCATAATATACTTTTAATTTAAATTTTGTTTTAAAAGGTCTAATAATTCATTTGAAGTAATCTTAGCCCCTTTGTCAGTGCCTTCTAATAAACTATCTGCCAAATATCTTTTTTCTTGATGTAGTTTAACTATTTTTTCTTCAATAGTTCCTTCAGTTATTAATCTATAAATCGTAACGGGCTTGGTTTGACCTATTCTATGTGCTCTATCTGATGCTTGATCTTCAACAGCAGGATTCCACCAAGGATCCATGTGTATTACATAGTCGGCAGCGGTTAGATTAAGTCCAACGCCACCTGCTTTTAAACTAATTAAAAATACATCGCCTTCTCCATTTTGAAAAGCATCAATTCTATCTTGTCTTTTGGTAATAGGAGTTTGTCCATCTAGATATTGATAATGAATTTGTTGGCTTTCTATATAATCTCTAATCAAGTGAAGATGCCCTACGAATTGACTAAATACTAATACTTTATGTCCGTTATCTAATAATTCTTCTAGGATTTCTCCAAATAGTTTTAACTTAGAACTTTTAATTTTTGATTTAGGCATTACTAATTGTGTATTACAACACATTCTTCTTAATTTCATGATTTCTGCTAAAATCCGAATTCTATTTTCTCCCTCGTTATTGCTTTCGAGTTGAGCCATTTTTTCTACAGCTTCTCTCCTCAATGCTTCATAAAGAGCGGCTTCTTCATGATTGAGGTTGACGGTGAGCATGATTTCTGTTTTGCTAGGTAACTCTTTTAATACTTCACCTTTTCTTCTTCGCAGTATAAATGGACGAATTAAATTTTGAAGAGCAATGATACTGTTTTCGTCTCTTCTTTCAATTGGTTTAGCAAATTTTTCTCCAAATTGTTCTAATGAACCCAACAAACCTGGATTAATGAATTGGAATAAATTCCATAACTCTCCCAAGTGATTTTCTATTGGAGTACCCGTAGTAATGATTTTAAAATCACCATTAAGTTTCATTGCTGCTTTTGAACGCTTAGAAGAATAATTTTTTATAGCCTGTGCTTCGTCTAAAACTATAGTTGAAAAATTTAATTCCTTTATTTTATCAATTTCTGAATGTAAAAGACCATAGCTACTAATTAGGACATCATTTTTTGTTAAATTATTAATAGTAGTCGTTCTATCCCCTTCTCTAAGGGTATGGATACTAAGACTAGGAGCAAATTTTGCTGCTTCGCTTATCCAATTTCTAGCGACAGATGCAGGAGCAATCACTAAAGCAGGACCTTTTTTTGCTCGATGTATTAGAACAGCCAGTACTTGAATTGTTTTTCCTAAACCCATGTCATCTGCTAAGCAAGCACCAACACCCCATTCTGCCAATTGTAATAACCATTGGTACCCAATAAATTGGTAATCTCTTAAGGTAGCCTTGAAATCTTTAGGGACAACAGCCTTAATTTTTTTTGCTTTTTTAATCGTATTAATTTGTTCTTTCCAAGCTTTATCACTTTCTAAATGAGCCAATTCTTTAGTAAATAGTTCAAAGGCAGAGGCAGCAAGTCCATGAATTTTTAAACCATTATTATCAATGAAAAAATAATTTTGAGCTTCTTCCATTTTTTTCCTAAACTTATCGGTAAGTGCTAGGAATTGACCTTCTTTAATTTCTATAAAATTACTCTTAGATTTATTCATGATTTGTAGTAAGTGCTGTAAATCCATTACTACGTCTTCATTAACTTGTATTTTGCCTTCAACACCAAACCAATCTTTGTCTTTTTTGATAGACATGCTCAAATTATTGAAGTCAGCAGTTCCACTCAGTTTGAACTTTTCACCTTTAGGCCATTCTAGGATGATTTTATTATTATTTTTTAATTCTTGTAATTCTAATAAGATTTTTAAACAATCTTCAATTTCAGTAAAATGCCATTCTAAACTATCATCTTTGTGATGACTCAGTGTTGGAGAAAAATCTAATAATTCTTGTAATAAATTGAGTTCAATATCTAAATCTCTATTAGCAACCGTTTTTATTCCTTCGACTTCGCTAATAATTGAGTTGCTGCCTTTTCCTGGTTTTAGATAAGGAGCTTGATTTGAAAAAGGTTTTACAAAAAGCTCTAACTTCATGTCATCACCAATTGGGATTAAAACTACATGCGGAGTTGGGTTGGCATCAATATTAGGAAGGTTGCCAATATGTTCTTGCATATCCGATTGAATATTGACAAGCGAAGCAATACCTGTAATGGTTTCTAATAATTGGTCTTTTCCTTCTTTTGGTATTTTTATGGTTTCGCTTCCTAAGGCTTTAGCAAGGTTTAGGTGCTCTTCTCTTATTTCGTATACTTTGTATCGAGTAAGGGTTTCCTTTTTTATAATAGTCCCAGTTCTATTGGGAATAATAGATAAAGCCATATTAAAATGTCCATTGTGTTTTTTTACAATAAGGTCAATTTCTCCCTTATTGATTTCAATAGGTATTTTTTCATTTTCATTTAAATATATATGAGGGTGACCAATTATAGCCATCAGGGCTTTGTCCATATTATAATCTTCTTTATAATATTGATTCCAACCTGCATTTTTCATTTCAACTGAAGAGCACATGGCTAGGTCTTGGTTATTCAATATACTCTTATTGACTTGTAAAAGTTTTTCTGGACTTATTTTTCTACCTTTTGTCCAAGTTCCTTTAGAAGTGAGTTTTTGAATTTTGGCTTGTAAGGTAACCATTGTTTCACTATAGTCGAGTAACCATATAATTCGTTCTTCACTCTTTTTATCTTTTTCATTTTTATCTTTATTGGCTAATAATGATAATGCTTTTAAGGAGCGTTCCCAAGCAGAAAGTGCTTTTATATTATCTACAATAGGACTAAATCCAGTTTCTTTAATAAGTTCGTTTTTGTATTTTAAATATTCATCTTTATTCCTTTCATCACAAATATGTAGAAGAGATGCCATTTCTAAAGCATACCATTTATATCCATTAGAATAGGCTTTTTTGAATCGATTTCTATTTCCAGCTAAAGTATTAGTAATTCTTGAGCCATTTTGGAATATTAAATAATTACAAATAGAATAAAAAAGCCAATCTATTAAAGTTTGTGGACTATCGATGAGTTCTTTAGCAGTATCAATGTCGTTTAATTTAGTGAAGTAGATTGCTCTTAAATAGTTTAGATTTAAATCTCCAAATTTTTCTGCATTCCCAATTGTTTTTTCTATATTTTTAAAATCAGTTGGTTCAAGTCTAGTAATTAAACTAAGGGTTTGCAATACTCCTACAAGACCTTTATAGGCTTTTATTTTTTTATCTTTATTATGATAATTATAAATTTTTACAGATTCATTGAATGCGTTTATCGCTTCAGAAATATTACCTTTTAGATATAAAAGGCAAGCAGAATAAATACTTTTTATAATGGGGTTTTTTAGTCTGCGAATAATTTTTTCAACAGCCTTAGGGTTTCCTAATTGTATGTTCAGATAACAGAGGAGATTGTCAATGTCATCTATTTTTGGTAAAGTGTCTAAGTAATCTACTTTGTCTTGTATGTTTTCAAATTGGCGAATTTTGTGGGTTGTTTCTAAAAAGATAATATCTCTTTGAAAATCAATTTTTAATGCTTTGAATTTTTTCCAATCAAAATTTTCAGAAAAAAAATGATTTAAAATAATATTAATATCGAATCTTTTTGGAAAAGTATCTTGAGCGTTGATAATACTTTCTTCAAAATCAGCTCTACTTTGATTTACAAAAGCAAGACGGATTTCCCTCCAAGCCATTTCTTCATTGACAGGTTCATTCAATCTATACCAAGAAGAATATGACCACTTGACTCTAATGACAGTTACAAGTTCTTGAAAGAATTCTAATTCGTTGTGATAAAATTCTTCTAAAACTTCGAGGCTTATCAGAGGATGGCAGGTATAAGAATGAGTGTTGGATTGACTTCTAGAATCTGAAAGGGCATGAACAACTAATCTGTCTTTTTGTAACTTTCTTAATGCTGTCGCTATTTCAGGAGGGTAAGGGGTTCTAGCATTATGTTTAAAACGTACTTGATGGATAATTTGTAAAAGTGCATTTCGACTTACAGAACCATAATTAATACTCATGATTCTAACTAAAGTTTTTTCCAAAGGGTTTAATCTTTGGTAAAGTTTGAATAAGTCATTTTTAGATGCCATATTTAGTTATATTTTGAATTAATCCGCAAAATTACTTAAATATTTCAGCAAAAAATAATTTTTATTAATAGATGTTATTACGAAAAGTTTTTTATGTAAGATAAATTAGTATTATTAATGATAACCGAGGCATTACTCGAAAAGCATAGCTGAGCTATGTTTGAGAGGAATAACGAAGGATATAATTAATAAGACAATTTAGCTATAATCAATTTTTCGTAATAACATCTAATAAAGTCCAAATTCCTTTAAAAAATGGATAGAAAATGCCTTTGTCCTTGATTTTTGAATTTTTAATGTCACAAAATTTAATTGTTTTAAAAAAATAGTAATTTTAACTTATAAAGTTTTTATTTATAATAATTTGTTTTTATGTATAGGAAAATAGAAACAACATAGTTATACCTATTAAAATGTTTTATTCGTTTTTTTTATATATATTATTTTATAAAATATTAATAATTAATCACTTATGAGTATAATTAAAGTTGAA
>JAHDBK010000115.1:1540-9470 GCA_020630455.1 Saprospiraceae bacterium | reverse complement strand
TATAGATAGTGAGGATGCCATGATTTGTAGTTTTGAATGTACATTTTGTAAAGATTGTGTAGATAATATTTTACATAATGTTTGTCCTAATTGTGGTGGAGGTTTTGTTGCTAGACCAATAAGACCTAAAGAGATGTTATCAAAATATCCTCCTAGTAAAACTATCGTTCACAAAAAATTAGATGAAGAGGCTTTTAAGTTATTATTAAAAAAATATAAAAATATCTCTCCAAATAAACGTTAGTACTCTGTACATTAGAATTTAGATTTACATTCGAATAATAAAGAAAATTCTTTATTATTTACTTGTTGAAAAGTCTAATGTCTATAGTCTATTATCTGATTATCTATCAATACTTTAATCTATTTACCATTCTTATAAAAAAGATTATTACATTTACATAAAAAAATTAAATTGGCTAAAAAGAAAAAATATTACGTAGTTTGGGCGGGGCATCGTACAGGTATTTTTGAATCTTGGGAAGAATGTCAATTAGCCACCAAAGGATTTCCTAATGCTCAATTTAAATCTTTTGAGAGTAGTGTTGAGGCTACAGAGGCATTTCGAGGAAATCCAAGTGCCTATATTCAAAAGAAAAAGAATTCATTATCCGATAAAAAATATGTTGATAAAAGTAAAATCATCATGAAAAGTATTTCAGTCGATGCTGCTTGTAGTCGCAACCCTGGCATTATGGAATACCGAGGAGTGTGGACACATAATGGCGATGAAATATTTAGACAAGGTCCTTTTGATGATGGTACTAATAATATTGGAGAATTCTTGGCTTTAGTACATGTATTGGCATTATTAAAAAATAAAAAACAATTTGATTTGCCTGTATATAGTGATTCAAAAATTGCTATGGGATGGGTCAAAAAAGGAAAATGTAATAGTAAATTAGAAAAGACTAATAAAAACGCCTATTTATTTGAACTCATTGAAAGAGCAGAAAAATGGTTGGCTGAAAATATGATTTCTAATCCTATCTTAAAATGGGAAACTAAATCGTGGGGAGAAATTCCAGCTGATTTTGGTAGAAAATAATTTATATAAAATGAAAGATAAAAACACATTATTATACGGTGTAATAATAGCCTTAATTATTCCCATTATAGGATATGGTTTTTGGTCATTAGTGAACATCATTTTGGATAGTGCCAATGTAACTGATAAGAATGGTAATATTTTCCAATTTTCAGAAAAAACGGTCATGCTTGTATCTATTTGTTTAAATTTGATTCCTTTTAATTACTCTGTAAAAAAGAGATGGGATTATGCTATGAGAGGCTGTGGATTAATCACATTTGTACTATTAATGGGATGGGCCTTTTATTTCAATTTATTTGAATTTTAAATAATGAAATATTACATCATTGCTGGAGAGGCCTCTGGTGATTTGCATGGCTCACATCTGATTCGTGCTTTAAAAGATAGGGATTTAGATGCTATTTTTAGATTTTGGGGAGGTGACCAAATGGAATCTGCTTCCCAGCAGAGTGCTGTAAAACATATAAAAGATTTAGCATTCATGGGTTTCGTAGAAGTCCTTATGAATATTAGAACCATTTTAAAACTCATCAAATTATGTAAAAAGGACCTTCAAGAATTTGAGCCAGATGCCCTTATATTAATTGATTATCCAGGCTTTAATATTAGGATGGCAGAATGGGTAGCCAAAAGCAATAAAAAAAATATTTTCAAGAAAAAGATAAAGACTTTTTTTTATATTTCCCCTCAAGTATGGGCATGGAAATCAAAGAGAGTTCATAGGATTATACCATCAATAGAAGAAATGTATGCCATCCTTCCTTTTGAAAAAGCATTCTATAAAGAATATGGATATGATGTACAATATGTTGGTCATCCACTCCTTGAAAATTTTAAAAAAAAACCTATTCAGCCATTTCAATTAAATTCAAATAAACCTATCATTGCTTTATTACCTGGTAGTAGGCAACAGGAAATTAAAAGGATACTTCCAGAAATGATGGGTATTGTCCCTTTATTTCCACAATACCAATTTGTCTTAGCTGCTGCCCCTTCTATTGATATTGATTTTTATAAGAATATTATTAATAATATTGATATAATAATTGTACAAAATGAAACTTATCCCTTACTGCAATCAGCTGAAGCCGCTTTGGTTACTTCTGGTACTGCAACGCTTGAAACAGGCTTATTAAAATGTCCTCAAATTGTTTTATATAAAGGGAGTTTCTTATCATATTTAATTGCTAAACGATTGATTAAGGTTAATTATATTTCTTTGGTCAATCTCATTATGAATAGAAAGGTTGTTACTGAGTTGATACAAGGGGATTGTAATAGTAAAAAAATTGCTGAAGAACTGGCATTTTTATTAAAGGATAAGTCCAATATTTTAAATCATTATGAGGCACTTCATGAAAAATTATTACCTGATAATCCATCTGAAGTGGTAGCGACTGACATCATCCACAAATTAAAAAAGAGTTGACACTTACTAAGTACCAACTCTTTCCGTTAAGAATGAATGAATGTCTATTAGACACTAAGATTCCAAAGCTATTTTCTTTTAAAAATATTCTTATTTTATCTATATTTTTGTATTCATATATAGGAGGAATGTACATTGTATTAATTTAATATTAAAGTATCACGTTTTAGTAAATTTGCCAAGTAAAATAAAGAAAATTTGTTATTTTAAAACAAATCTATTCCAATACTAATATTGTATACTGATAACTGATAACTGATAACTGATAACTGAAATTACAGACCTCCATTCAAATAATTTCTCAAATATTCAAAATGGCTCCCTAAATCTCCATCTTGAGCAACAGAAGCTCTTTGTAAAACGATACTTTTTTCTTCTTTAATAATTTCTTCTAAAACATGATCAATAAATTGTTGTCCAAAAGCTTTAGACGCATCTCTTGGCAATTCATTTGGTAAATTATCAATAGTCATCATGTCAATAACGTGATTTTGATGTGCTTGGTCTTCTTGTTCTGTTTGAGGATTATAACCAAAAATAGGCTCAGCTATAGTCGAAGCAAATAGGGTAGAAGGAATGGATGAAACAGGAGCAATATCACAAGTGACATCAGCAATAACTTTGATATTGAAATCCTCGTTTTTCATATCATCTTTTGTGAAAAATTGAGGTGCTTCATTGTCCCAATAAATACCATTAATCATAATATCCGCTACTTGATAAAAAGGAGCAAAAGCACTTTCGAAATCTTTTGGATTGTTAAAGAAATCAGTTTCAATCCATTCTTTTTTGTCTTTTCTGCAAACATATTCTTTACAACCTAATTGGCAATATACCGCTTCATCAAAAGATTGATGAATAAAATCATCAGCATTCACTTCTCTAATTCCCATGTCATCCAATACTTTTTTAGCACCACTACCCACTCGCCCTGTTCCAGTTAAAACTATTTTTATAGCCGGGAAATTTGTTTTTTGATAATCTGCTACAGCATCTTTATACTCAAAGTAATCTTTCATTCTTTTGAAAGCAAAAGACTGACTTCTTTGAGAATAAGTATATAGTGCATTATGAGCACCGACCATTCCAGCAAATACGCCAAAAGCAATGAGTCTTTGACCTTTATCATTAGTTAAAACCTCATAATCTATTAAACGAATATTTTTATTAACACAAGCTTTTAGTAATTTTTGATTGTAAGATTGCATTTTGATAGTATGAGAAAAGAAAAAATAGGTTTTATTATCAATTAATAAATCAATAGGAACTTCTTTAACACCCATCAAAATATCACAATCTAAGACTTCATCTACTAGTTCAATTCCTTGATTTTCATACTCTTCATTGCTATAACACCTGCCTTCAGAACGCTGAACTTTAAATTGTATATTGTAATTCTCTTCAATCCATTTACACTGTTCTGGTATGATGGCGACTCTTGAGTCAGGTGGTACTTTTCCTTCTCTTATAATACCTATTCGTAACATATTTTAGCTAATTATAATTTTTTTATTAATTTCGCAAATGTAAGCAATTTCAACTAATATTTTAAACGGACCTTGGCTTTAATATAAGACAATTAATTATCATGTTAAAAAATATTAAAAAATAACAAGATTTTGTTATTTTTGTAAGTAAGTGAGAAATATAACGTTATAAAATTAATAAACAAACTCAAAGACATTATGAGAAAAATATACCTGATATTCAGCTTTGTTCTAATGATATCAACATTATTTGCCAAGGACCAAGTTGACTACCTTACTGCAATTCCTAAAGAAGGAGATGGTATTATGTCTTTACTAAGACGATATCATATACTAGATAGTAAATGCGATGTCAGTTTATTTTATGAATTGAATAATCTTAAAAAAAATTCAGCTTTAAAATCTGGTAAAAAGTATAAACTTCCTATTTATTTATATGAATATAACAGTGTTTCTATTCGCTCCACTATTGGCGATAATAATTGGGATAAAGCGGTAAGAATTAGAGATTGGAATTTATTATTACAAGACGAAAAAACAAAACCAACGGATTTTAGGTCAGGAATTAAAGAATTGTGGGTGCCACATCATGAATTATATTGTGATGAAATCATAGAAATAAAATTGGAAAACACAGAAGAAGGTAAAAAAAGAATCTTCCCTATTTTCGGAAAAAAACACCAATCCACTCCTTTGAAATCTAATAAATTAAAAGGACAGGTGTATTATATTGTGTCAGGTCATGGAGGTCCTGACCCTGGAGCTATCGGTACTTACGGTAAGTATAAATTATGTGAAGATGAATATGCTTATGATATATCATTAAGACTGTGCAAAAAATTATTAGAGCATGGTGCAGTAGCGTATATGATTACAAGAGATGAAAATGATGGAATTCGTTCAGGTGAAATACTGCCTTGTGATAATGATGAAGTAACTTGGAAAGACCAAAAAATGTTCGTCAAACAAAAACCGAGGTTATTGCAGCGTTCCAATGCCGTTAATAAGTTGTATGAATTACACCGTTTGTCTGGAGCTAAACATCAGACTATGATTTGTATTCATATAGATTCTAGAAGCGTTTCTCAACGAGCAGATGTCTTTTTCTATTATCATCCATCTAGTTCTAAGGGAAGAATTGCTGCAAAAAAAATTCATTCTACATTTAAAGATAAATACGCTATTCATCGTAAAGGAGGCAAATATTCAGGAACAGTAACCGCTAGAGATTTACACATGTTGAGAGAAACAAAACCGACTTCTATTTATGTAGAGTTAGGAAATATTAGGAATCCAAGTGACCAAAAACGTTTTGTATTAGAGAGCAATAGAGAAGTTTTGGCTAAATGGTTGTTTGAAGGGATGACTAATTTTGCTCCATAATTGATTTTTCCTTTTTATTAATGTTTAATTTATTTGTCTAATAATAAAGAAATTTCTTTATTATTAGACATTATTCTTTGTAAATAATAATTAAATTAAAAATTTTTATAATGAAAAAGTAAATGCATCTAATGATTTTCTTTCTATTTTACTACTTCTTTTTAACTTTGCCCAAATTTTATTGATTCATTAATAAAAATCAAACCAATGCCAAATTCTAAAATAGCTGGAATGGGTTTTTATGTTCCAGAAAAAAGAGTAACGAATCACGACCTGATTGAATACATGGATACTTCTGATGAATGGATTCAAGAAAGAACAGGAATCGTAGAAAGAAGATATGCTATTAAGCACGAAGAAACATCGGCGACTATGGGAGTAGAAGCAGCAAAAATTGCTATCGAAAGGGCTGGTATTACAGCAAAAGATGTCGATTTTATCATATTTGCAACTTTAAGCCCAGATTACTATTTTCCTGGCTGTGGAGTCCTTCTACAAAGAGAATTAGGAATGCAAGGAATTGGAGCCTTAGATATTAGAAATCAATGTTCTGGTTTTATATATGGTTTATCTATTGCAGACCAGTTTGTTAAATCAGGTATGTATAAAAATGTCCTATTAGTGGGCTCAGAATACCATTCTGCTGGTTTGGATTATTCTACTCAAGGTAGAAATGTAACGGTTATCTTTGGTGACGGTGCAGGGGCTGCTATAATACAACCTACTGAAGAAGAAGGAAAAGGTATCCTTACAACTCATTTACATGCTGATGGTACTTATGCTGAGCAATTAGCTTATATCAATCCAGGTTGTCATGGTGGTAAATGGTTGGGTAAAAAAGGATATGGATATCCAGATGAAACTAAATTTGGAGGCATGTTCATTACTCAACACATGGTTGATAATGAACAATTATTCCCGAATATGAATGGTCCTGCTGTATTTAAATTTGCAGTAACTAAATTCCCTGAAGTAATAAAAGAAGCATTAGATGCGACAGGCTATACAGCAGAAGATATTGATATGTTTGTTCCTCATCAAGCGAACTTACGGATTAGTCAATTTGTTCAAAAGAAGTTAGGATTACCAAATGAAAAGGTTTGGAATAATATCCAAAAATATGGTAATACCACTGCAGCTTCAATTCCAATTGCTTTAACTGAAGCTATAGAAGCGGGTAAGGTAAAAGAAGGAGACTTAGTCTGTCTTGCTGCTTTTGGTAGTGGATTTACTTGGGGGTCTGCTTTGATAAGATGGTAATTTTTCTTTTATTTTATAAAGAATTTTCTTTATTATATTAATATTCTAAATAAAAATCACAAATAATATATGGCACGTTTTGAAAGTCAATTTACAACCGAAAACGATTTTAATAAATCTTCTAAAACGGATCAATTTCAACATCATGACTACTATGTAGTAGATGGATTATTAGATGAAGAACATCTATTGGCAAGAGATTCAGTAAGGGCTTGGGTGAAGCAATCTGTTTCTCCAATTATTGAAGATGCAGCTAATAGGTCTTTGTGTCCTACTCATTTATTCAAGGAATTGGGAGAAATAGGAGCGTTTGGTCCAAGTATTCCAGAAAAATATGGCGGAGGAGGAATGGATGATATTGCTTACGGCATTATCATGCAAGAATTAGAAAGATGTGATTCTGGTTTGCGTTCTATGGCTTCAGTTCAAGGTTCATTGGTAATGTATCCTATATATAGATATGCTTCTGAAGAACAAAAAATGAAGTGGTTGCCTAAGTTAGGAACAGGAGAATTGATTGGATGCTTTGGATTAACAGAACCCGATCATGGTTCTAATCCTGGTGGTATGATAACCAATATTAAAGATGATGGCGATGCTTATATTTTGAATGGAGCAAAAATGTGGATTACTAATTCACCAGTCGCTGATATCGCAGTTGTATGGGCAAAAGATGAATCAGGAAAAATAAGAGGGATGGTAGTAGAGTCAGATTCCAAAGGATTTTCTGCTCCTGAAATTCATGGCAAATGGTCTTTGAGAGCATCTGTTACAGGTGAATTGGTTTTTGAAGATGTAAGAGTGCCAAAAGAAAATGTTTTTCCAGAAATTAAAGGCTTAAAAGGTCCTTTATCTTGCTTAACAAAGGCTCGTTATGGCATCGCTTGGGGAGCAATTGGAGCAGCATTAGATTGTTATGACTCTGCATTAAGATACTCTCAAGAAAGAGAGCAATTTGGTAAACCAATTGGTGCATTCCAACTGACTCAAAAGAAATTAGCTGAAATGATTACTGAAATTACCAAAGCTCAATTATTAGCGTGGCGTTTAGGAACTTTAATGAATGATGGCAAAGCAACTCCAGCTCAGGTTTCAATGGCAAAAAGAAATAATGTGAATATGGCATTAGAAATCGCAAGGGAGGCAAGGCAGATTCATGGAGGTATGGGAATTACTAATGAATATCCTATAATGCGTCATATGATGAATTTAGAGACGGTCTTAACTTATGAAGGAACTCATGATATCCATTTACTCATAACAGGTATGGATGTTACAGGTTTCAATGCGTTTAAATAGAAAATATTCTATAGATGTTAT
>JAHDBK010000115.1:0-1440 GCA_020630455.1 Saprospiraceae bacterium | reverse complement strand
GAAACAACTTTTTCTTTTGTTTTTTCATCTTTATATTGAGTTTGTATATACAAATATTTTGTTTAGACGTTATTAACAATAAAACTTTCCTTATGGAAAAATTGTCTTTAAAATTCTTATTAATTTTTTTAGCAGTAGTTAGTCAACTCAAGGCTCAAGATGGAGATGTCGTATTTCTATCAAATCCTTCATTTGAAGATTTTAACAGAGCTAGTAAAGAACCTCGCGGTTGGTACGACTGTGGAATGTATGGCGAATCTCCACCAGATGTTCAACCTGGTCATTTTAGAGTAAAACAAAGACCCAATAGTGGAAATACCTACTTAGGAATGGTAACTAGAGATAACGAAACATGGGAAAGTGTTTCTCAAAGGTTATCACAACCCATTAAAGGAGGTTCTTGTTATCAATTTTCTATTTTCTTGAGTCATTCTGAAGGGTATTTTTCTATTAGTAGGACGACTAATGAAGAAGCTTATTTCATTAAACCTGTAGTCCTAAGAATTTGGGGAGGAAATAATTATTGCGATAAAAGAGAATTGTTAGGCCAAAGTGATATTGTCGATAATTCTACTTGGGAAGAATTTCAGTTTATGTTCAAACCTAAACGCAATTATTCTTTTATTTTATTTGAAGCATTTTATAAAACACCAACGCTTTTTCCTTATAATGGAAATGTTTTAGTTGATAATTCTTCTAATATAGTTGAGGTTTTTAATTGTGAAGAATATGATGATGAAGTGGTAATGAGAGGCGACGAAGAGGATTATGAAAATCAATTTGAAGAAGAAGACCCTGTCGTAAATGTTGCACCAAAACCAAATCCTCCAACTCCAGAGCCTCCAACTCCACCTACGGATAATACTCCTCCTCCAAATGTTCCTAGTGATCCTCCAACTACTGCAGGACCAAAAATTATGAAGGAATTAGACGATGTAGTAGAGGTCGGTCAAATAATTGAAATTCCAGACCTTAATTTTGATAAAGATAGTTTCACAATAGTACAAGATATGTATCCTGTTTTGGATGAAATATATCAATACATGATGAAATACAAAAAAGTAGAAATCGAAATTGGTGGTCATACCAATACCATTCCTCCTCATGATTATTGTTATTGGCTTTCTCGTCAAAGGGCTTATGCCGTTGCTGATTATTTATTCAAAAAAGGTATTGACTATGATAGAATATCTTTTAGAGGATATGGAAAATCCAATCCTTTAGATGATTCGAAAACAGAATCGGCTCACCGTAAAAACCAAAGAGTAGAAATCAAAATACTTAGTTTAAACGGTTAATAATTTTAAAAAAATAATTTTCAAAAAACTGCATTTTAAATATATTTAATATGCAGTTTTTATTTATTAATAAAGAAATTTTGTTATTAATAAATAATAAAAATTATTACCTTTGTTCAATCCAATTATTAAATAAGAATAT
>JAHDBK010000114.1 GCA_020630455.1 Saprospiraceae bacterium | reverse complement strand
ATGGTTACAGTGGTCTGTTGAACATTGATTTCTTTATTTTTTCTCATCTGATATACAAGCTTAAAATCATTTATTTACTTTTTGACGTGAAGAAGTTTTTAAGTAAAAAAGTCATTACTTTTAAACATATCAACTTGTTTACTTTATGACATTTTGACTTATTTACGTACTAAAGTCAATTTATTATCCGAGTTAAAGTAGTTTTCTAAAATATCATTCAAAATATCAGATGCACGAACTCCTCTTTCAATTGCTAGAAGTCGCAATTGTTTTCGATTATATTCTGTTAGTGAAGTTGTATATTTTACTCTTTTTTCTTCTAGGGGCGGTCTGCCCATTTTTTTAATTGGTTCTTTGATTACCTTTTTACGAGTAACAGGTTTCTTTTTAGGTTTTGGTTTGGGGGAAGTTTTGGTTTTTGTTACTGGTTCAACTTCAGAAACCTCTTTTACTATATTATTGACTTCATCAGGGGTAGGGAGACTACCCATTTTTTTAAAAACTGAAGTTGTCCGTAATTTTCTTTGTTTGGCCATGATGATATGGTTTAAATTTGAGCAATTAAGACTTCTTACCTTAATTACTTTTAGACTTATTTACGTATAAAAGTAATTAATTATTCTGAAATAATCTTATAAAACTCATTAAACCAAACCACAAAATTAATTGTGGCATTGTCTGTAGCATCTGGTTTGTAGAAATTACTGACTGTATCTACTTCAGAGAATAGGGTGTAATCATTCAAATAATTACGAAGGAATGGAATCCCTGTCATCCGTTTTAGTTCATCTACTTCCCTAAGTAGATGCCGATTCATTTTAGAACGATTTCTATATCGATTCAAAAAACCATAAATATGCAATGGACGTTCTGAGCTTTGTCTTTTTTCTTGAATTTCTAGGGCAAATCGAAGGTAGTCAATCGTAGAGTCTAAATTGAACGCTCCTGCCACAAATGGAATAAATAGATAGTCTGTATAAACTAAAATTTTACTGATTTCTTGTTGTTCAACAGTCAAATTATTATCCAATTTACCAGCAGCATCTATAAAGACAAAATCATTTCGTTCATCTAAGCGTGAAATTTTTCCCTGTAAGGTCTCAATATTGTAATTAAGCACATCGTATGGTAAAACACCCGAAAAGTCCTCTACGTCAAAATTTCGGGCTTTAACGATGCTTTTTTGATTATCATTGTCCACTACTGTAACATCAAAATCAAAAGGAGCTTGAGAAAGGGTATTGGCACTCAAGCAGGAAAGAGTGGTCTTACCACAACCTCCCTTTGCATTTCCAAAACATATTATTTTACTCATGGCGGCAAATATATACTTTTTTACGTAAAAAAGTAATGACTTCTTAACTTAAAAACTTTTATACTTTTTTACGTAAAAAAGTAATTAATATATCTTTCGTTCATTTTATTTAGGTCTGTAAAATCCTAAAGGTGTACAAAAACAGGGTGAAAGGTGTATAAAAATAGGGTAGGGATAATATATTTTATTGTTTTTTATATTAAAAGTACTCAAACAATAAAAATTCATAAAAAAGCAGACCTATTTATCAGGTCTTTTATATATAAAAAGGCAAACAAAGCCTTGTTTAGTTATTTATATTATTTAACTCTTTATTATTTAGACTGGCTATAACTTATTTATTTTCAGACACTTATAGCATGAAAGGTGTACAAAAGTAGGGTGAAAGGTGTACAAAAGTAGGGTATAAAGTGTATAAAAACAGGGTGAAGGGTGTATAAAGTTAGGGTAGGGAGTGTACAAAAACAGGGTGAAAGGTGTATATTTTTAAAATAAATACACTATTTTTGTTTGTCTTGAAAAATAATACAATCAATGCCTAGAAAAGATAATAGTGATTTGGTGGTTATCAAGTCCAATAAAATAATAGAAGCAAGGTATAAATTAAATGTAAGAGAACAAAAGTTTATTCTTTACATTGCGTCTCTTATCAAACCAGAGGATAATTCTTTTCGATACCAAAAGGTAAAAGTAAAAGAGATAGAAAAGGTACTAAATAAATCTAATACCAAATGGGGGTCTATATACAAAGATGTAGAGGATATTATTTATTCTTTAAATACAAAACCTCTTAGAATTATAAAAGATAATGGAGATAAACTCATCATTAATTGGATTGCTTCTGCTCATTTAAAACCTAATTCAGGCTATGTTACTTTTGAATTTTCAAATGAATTAAGACCTTATCTTTTACAGTTAAAAAGTCATTTTACAAAATATCGTTTTAAAAACATCTTGCATCTTAAGAGTGGCTATTCTATTCGATTGTATGAAATATTAAAATCACATGAGTTTAAGAGTGAGGTGACTTATGAGGTGGAAAATTTAAAGTATATACTAGGTCTAGAAGATAAATACCCAGAATATAAGGCCTTCAAAAGAAGTGTACTCAAAAAGGCTCAAAAGGAGTTAAAAGAGCGTTCTGACATTTACTTTGAGCTTGAAGAAGAACGAGAAGATAGAAAAGTGAAGTATTTAATTTTTAAAATTTATAAAAATAAAAAAATACAAACGGAGCAACTTACAGGCTTAGAACTGCCACTATCTAGAATAAATGATAAGATTATTGAAGCAATAGAAACAATTGGATATAATAGAGAAAAAGCATTGGAAATTTATGCTTTGGGCTTTGATTGGTTAGAGGACAAAGAAAAACAGCGTAAGGCAATTGACTTTTATGATACTGCGGATGATTATTTTAGACATAAATTGGATTTGATTCAGCAAAAAATGGACGTACAAACCCTTAAAAATCCAAAGGGGTTCTTTCTGCAATCTTTGAAGGAAGATTATAGAGATGCTAAATTAGACCAAAATGTTGAGGAGAAAGTAAGTCTTAAAAAGATTAAAAATAGAAAACTCCAAAAAGGGCAGAAGCAAAAGGAAATTGAACAACTGAGTCAATTGATTACAAAACAGAAACATGAAATTATAAAGCAATTGATTGATTTAGATCAAACCGTACTAGAGGAAGCGGTAAGAAAAGGGACAGTTTCTACAAGTTTTAGAAAGTCATTTGATGCCTCTATTTCTAACATGGAAAACTACCTTAATGGTAAACCCATTGTAAAGGCACAAATTAACCTTTATATTGAGGAAGCTTACCCAGAACAATTTAAATCCATTAGAGAACAACAAGGGCAGTTAAAAGCCTTGAAAGAAGAATTAAAGCGGTTATAGAAAAAAAGGGGCAAACCCAATGGATTCACCCCTTTTTAGTTGTATTTTTTATCAAGATATAAGTTATCTCAAAATCATCATTTTTCCAAAACCATTTTTGAAATACTGATCAGTCTGTGGTTTATCATATTTTTCATAGTCTTGATCATCTCCTCTAGTAACTACACGATATAAGTAAACCCCATTTGCGAGTTTATCACCAAACTCATCTGTACCATCCCATCTAAATTCAGTGAGATTATTTCCAATTTTAATTGGTCCTAGTTCATCCATCGTAATCTCTCTAACGACTTTACCTGCTACAGTCATAATTTGAATTTTCATATAGTCAGGCAATTTGTCCCCTGTTAGTGTAAAGACAAACTGTGTAGAAGTAGAGAATGGATTTGGATAGTTCAATACATTAGAAACAGATGTTTGATTGATGACTTCAAAGTTTACTTTGTAAGCAATATCTCCAGATTTATTACCAGATACATCTTGAGCTTGAATAAAGAGCTGATAATCATCTCCATCTACATCAAAATGAGGACGGAATTCCAACCATGCTTTATTTTCACCATTAGGACTAGCAGGATGGAAGGTGAGAATGTTATCATCTATATAATATTCTACTAATTGTTCTGTATTAGGTGGTTTCACAAGGATTTTAAACAATGAAGTATCGTCTAATGGAAGGTATTGATTATCGTCTAATAAAGAAATAATAATATATGGCTTAGCGGAAACAATATCACCATCCATGATATGTACACCATCAAATGTAACATCTAAGAGTGGATTTTTTCTATCAGGTACGACATGAAACTCTCTAAATGCCACATTATTGATATGAGTTAATTCTGGTTGGTCATCATCAGGATTGACATCTATCACAATCTGATTATCTCCAACTAATCCTCTAGTACTTAAATCTATATTAGCAATAATAGAAGTTTCCATTAACAATGGAGCTATTCTCACATCATTTATAATCTGTTGATTGGTTTGATCTGTGATAGCATATCGAATTAGAAGGCTGTCCATATTAGAACGACTTACATTTTCCAATGCAAATTCAATATGTAAAGGTTGACCTTCATCTAAAGTATCTTTCACGAACACAAAATGTTCATTAGGAGCTAGAGCGGCCTCTGGAATTGGGTCGTATAAGACACGCCAATACTTCATATGTGGATTAGTTCTAAATGCTGAATCTCTAGAATGATATTCTAGTTTTAATCTAGGATATTGAGTAGCATCGACATTTTCTAATGAAAAATCTGCTTGACTAGGATTGAGTTGATAGAGTAGGGTTGACTCGTCATCATCGTTAAGACCAAATATATCCACATATATTCTATCACTATTAGCATCATAGTCTTCTAATTCCCATAAAAAAGATCCCCAATTTTTTGCAGGACCAATAGTGGTAGAATATATGTCTCCAGTATTCCATCTCCCTGTTAGTGTAAAATTACCCTCTGTTAGAATAATTCCTCCTTGTTCACCATGAATTTCTCCTCCATCTACATAACCAAGATTACCTTTTTGGAATAAGAAAATATATGGAGTTCGTCTATCTACAGTATTCCTTATCTGTGTTGCCCCTTGGTTTTCTAATACTTGGAATAAATTTGTTCCTAAACTAATAGAATCGGCTGCCCATAAATCAGGGCGGTAGTCTGCTGCTCCATTTGTTATGGTATAAACTAATACAATATGGTCATCAGGAACAACATTTTCAATAAAGTTAATCGCATTTTGGCGACCTGATTGAATTGTTGTTGGGAATGAAAAAAGGACATGGGGAATTTGGATTGAACTATAAATTGAGCCATATAGCCCAGGACTATAATTAATCCAAGGTTCTAAAGAAATAGGATCTAAGACCATAAAGGCTAATCCAGGCTGATTAAACCACCAAAAATCTAAGAGTGAATTATTCATGAATACAGCTAAATCTTGTGCTGGATGATAGGCTGAATTACCTGCATAGACGACTAGGTTACGAATATCATCAGCATAAGATATTTTTCTTGTATCTTCAGGAATATGCATCGTATTCATCTCATTTTTAAGTTGTTGATAAAAATGAGATTGATTCCAACCAGGAGAACTACCATCTAAATATAAGAAAGACGATTGATTCCATTTGAATCCATTTCCTAATGTTTTAGTACTATCTACACTTGATCTCCAATAATAAACAGTATTATTCATTGCCTGAATATTAGGCTGCCATTTTAGGAGACCTCCTGTTTGTGTGATGATTGTTCCTTTTCTTATTGGGCTATTAAACTTTTCTGTGGTATCTATTTCAAAATAATAGGATAATTCCTCTGCAAATGTATTTGTTGAGGATGCTTTTAATTCAAAATTAGGATTAGAAACAATTCCAAAATCATCTGGAGCAAGTGGTTCAACATCATCTGCTACAATGTAAAAAGGAATTGAATAAGAGTTGTTGTTTTCTGCAATAGGATTAGGAAGTTCATCTATATCATTGTTAGAATCAATATTGATATGAATTTTATTTAGACCTATTGCTGTATTATCAACTACAGGAAGTACAGTTGTTATATCTACTTCATAACTAGGAGCTAGAATTTTTTCCTGTTTTATATTAATAATTTCTCCATTAGGAAGCTCTTGGTCAATTCTAACTACAATTGAATCTGTAACATTTCTACCAAGATTAGTAACTGTATAATTGAGGTCAAACTCTGTTTGTGCAACATTAAGTAGTGTTGGGTTTACCCTTGTTTGTGTACCATCAATAAGATAATCAGGAGCAGGATGTGGATTAATACTAATAGCAGGATCTCCGTGTATAATAAGCACTTGCTTGAGTTGTTCAGAATAAAATGCTTGCCCTACAATACTGAAATCTAGAATAGTTTGTCGCATAATATCTCCAAATCTATCCCCATATCGTGCTTCTGACAAGTTGGTGTACATAAACTTAGCATAGGAACTTAGATTACTTAGAGTTGTTTCAAAAGTTGCCCCTAAAAATATAATAGCTCCTTTATCTGGAATAAGTACCCAATCTTCTGCTAGAGTAGAGGTACTTTCAAACATCCGATTAGTATGACAACCAATAGCATACATCAATGGATACCTTCCTTTATTATCATAATCTGCAGGATCTCCTAAGTCAAAATCCAAAGTAGAGGCAGCAGAGTGTCCAAAGAAGGAAATCAAACTTACCCCATCATTAACAGACTGTATCAATTGTTCAGATTGAGCGACTTGTACAGGATCTGTACTTGTTTTATAAAAAGTCTTAACATCAGCTCCAAAAGTATTACTTTCTATAATACTTTCTAAATAGGCTAGTTCACTTCGAATCAAAGGCTGAATAACAGCATCTCCACCAGCAAGGTGAAGAATCTGTTTCATCCATTGTTTATCTTCAATTGTTTGAGGAGTATTAAGAAGCTGGGCTTCATATTCTTTTACTTTATTCAGATATAATTGTACTTGACCAGCATTTTTAGCAGATAATCGTCCAACAGGTATTTTAGGTATATTATTATCATTACCTGTAGCAAAAAGGTGATCAGATTGAGGAGTACCAAAAGAAGGAACTAAAGAAAGCCCTCTCCATGCTTCGGGGTTGTCACGCATAAAAACATAATTAACTCCTTTTCCAATTAAGAAAAGGTATTTTGCTTCCCAATTTTTGATAGCATAATGTGTAAAGTTTCTCATAGACATTTCATGTCTTTCAATACCATATCCAAATTGGTCATAGATTTGGTTCACATCAACAACAATAGGCGTAAAATTACCTCCTTGTGGACTTGCTCTGTAGTCTGCGTATTCTTGAACCCAATTAGCTCCAACCATTAAATTTTGATGGCTGACGATTAGGTAATCTGCAAGCTCTATATCATTAAAATTGATGAAATTCTTTTTATTAATTTCAGGTATTGGGTTAATGGAATTAGGATTAACAATAACCAAATCTCTTTTTTGTGTAGAAGGAGGAAGCGTAAATTCTACTCTATCTATACTAGGATTGTAAAAAGCCTCAATTCTTAAATTATTGGTTAAATCATAAAGAATAGGATTCACTCCATCTGTAGTAAATTTTTGTACTACAAAATATTTTTTAACTTCACTAGCATCTACAGAAAATCTTAAATAAGAACGATTAGAAAAGTGTAATCTACGAGGATATTCAAAATTAATGACAGAAGGCAAGATTTTGTCTTCGTCTAAAGTTCCAACAATTTTAAATTTATTAGTTCCACTAGTAACAGAACTGGTAGGAACTTCTATATGACTTTCTAGTATATTCCAGCCTGAGGTTGTAATATTATCATAAGTGACATCATTAAAGACGATATTAATGTCATGGTTAGTTTGGTTAGTAGCAAATCGAATACTTAATTTTGTAGAAGGACCAGTACCAAAAACTTGAGAACCACTTAAATTATATTCATGTCTTACTTTATATCGTTTTTCTCCATATCCTTCTCCTAAATCATATTGGCAAGAAAGAGAATTACCTCCACCAGTTCTCAAAGCACCCCATTGATGTTTATTTCTTAATGCTAATTCTTGATGATACCATACGTATTCTTCAACAGGAGGTAAATCATTCAAGTCATTAGAAGCTGATGATATACGTTTATGATTTGTGTCTGCATTCCAAGTTAAAAAGTAAGAAGCAGTATCTGTAAACATACTATATTTAGGATTTAAATGGTGGTCATCATCTACAAAAAGAAATTTATCTACATATCCCTTTTCACGATCACCAAAAAACTCAATGTAATCACTAGAGCCTATAGAGCCATCTGTGGTTACATATAAAGGAATCTCTTGACCTAAATGAAGTAGTTTGAAGTTTTCACCTTTAGGAGCATCTGTCCCTGATAAAATACCTGCATCATTTAAATCTTGGTAAGAAATCCTATAAATTCCATCGTCACCTACTGGAATTTTATAGTATTTTTGTTCGTAATTTATCCACTCATTACCATAAAGTGTATCAGTACCAACTTGCATTTGAGCAGTTAGACTATATGAACTTAGTAGTAATAGTACAAAGAGTAAAGTGTTTTTTATCTTCATCACTAAATAAAATTTTGAATTGTCTATCATATCTTTACGAAGATAGTAAATTTAAGTTCTAAAATAAGCCATAAAATAGTAGGTTCGTATGTCACAGGAGAGACATTAAATAGTAAAGTTGTAAAAGTTTTAACGAAATATTAACTTTTAGATTATAGAAAAAAATAAAAAAGTATAAAAAAAGTAGTAAAAATGACCGTTCTCTAAATAAAATTATCATATTCTATAGACTTTATCTAAAAAACGATATTAATTTTTTGATAAATTGTTAAATATTACTTTTTCAATATCAAGAAAGGCTAATGCTAGGAAAACAAAAAGTAAATGTACTTGGTAAATCATATTTTTGGGAAAAAATATTTCCTTTATATATAGGTTTATGTAGTATTTTATTTTCATTTTATCAATACTCTGTAGAGCCTGATGGTGTGGCATATAGCCAAATAAGTAAGTATATTTACTATCAATCTTTTGAATGGGGAATTAATGGATATTGGTCACCTTTGATAAGTTGGTTATTAAGCCCAAGTATTTTTTTTGGAGAGAAAAATATAGGCTTCTTTAAGTTATTTAATGTATTGGTTGGAGGAGGGGTTTTGGTGCTACTTTTTCAGTTTTTGTCACAATTGAAAATAGCAGAGCGAATCCAAAAGGTGAGCTTAATCATTACTTTTCCTACTCTATTATTCTATGCTTTACATCAAACATACCCTGATTTACTATCTGCCTTTTTGTTGTTGTGTTACTTATGGTTTTTTCAAAAAAATGATTTTGGGGTAAAAAAATCTTTACTTATAGGAGGGCTAGGAGGCTTGTGTTATTTTGCTAAATATTACAATTTTGGCTTCTTTCTTTTATTTCACACTATTGGGTATGGCTTTTATTTTTATATAGCTCAAGGTACTAGAAGAAAAATTATAAAAAGTTATCTTATTAGTATAGCATGTTTCATGTTACTAGGTGGTACATGGATGTATTTTTTATATCAAAAATATGATTATTGGGCTTTTTCTACAGCAGGCAAATACAACCATCAACTTATTTTACAAAGCGAACAAAAGGGATACTTACATCATCCTGAAATTTATGATGGTTTATTTAAACCAGCTCATGAAGAGGCTATCAGCATTTGGGAAGACCCTACTTCTATACACTTTAAGGAAGCCTCTTTAATTCCTCAAAATGAGCAATACTATATTCAA